>CAIWWH010000160.1 GCA_903916385.1 uncultured Actinomycetes bacterium | reverse complement strand
GCATCGCCTCTTCAACTGGTTCAGCGTGCAGCGCTGGTGTACAGCGTCCAAGTCACGTCCTGCTTGCAATGGGTTTGGAGGAGCATGAAGTCCGCGCTTCGTTACGCTTCTCGCTGGGAACTTCTACGACAGAGGCCGAGATCAATCTCGTCGGTGAAGTAATAGCTGGCGTCGTCGCACAAGTGCGCGCCGCTCACAAGGGAGCAAAGCAGTGAAGGTAATCGCAGCGATGAGCGGTGGAGTCGACTCCGCGGTTGCTGCTGCCCGCGCAGTTGATGCCGGCCACGAAGTCATTGGCGTGCACCTAGCGCTTTCATCCAATCCGCAGAAGTATCGTTCTGGCGCTCGCGGTTGCTGCACCATCGAAGATTCGCACGATGCTCGTCGCGCCGCTGACATGATCGGTATTCCTTTTTATATCTGGGATATGGCCGAAGAGTTCCACGCCGGCGTCGTCGAAAATTTCATTGAAGAGTACGCGCAAGGCAGAACTCCCAACCCTTGTCTGCGTTGTAACGAGAAGATTAAGTTCGAAGCGGTTTTGGATCGTGCCAGCGCGCTGGGTTATGACGCCGTTGCAACAGGTCACTACGCGATCATGAAAGAGTCGGAGATCGGTCGCACTCTGCATCGCGCCGTCGATCCTTTGAAAGACCAGTCTTACGTTCTGGCCGTGTTAACTGCGCGTCAACTGGCGGGTGCCATGTTTCCTTTGGGTGATACGAAGAAGGAAGATGTGCGCAAAGAGGCTAAGGCGCGCGGTCTTTACGTTGCCAACAAGCCTGATAGCCATGACATCTGCTTTATCCCATCGGGAAATAACGCTGGATGGTTGCGCGATCGCTTAGGCAGCGAAGCTGGCCCCATCGTCGATGAAGCCGGCAATCAAGTGGGCGAGCATCAAGGTGCCCACACCTACACAATCGGACAGCGTCGCGGACTGGGCTTGAGCGTCCCCGCCGAAGGTGGCGTCCCGCGCTATGTCCTAAAGATTGAACCAAAGTCCAACACAGTTGTGGTCGGCACCAAGGAAGCACTAGCCATCAGCACGATCATCGGTGAAACACCGATCTGGTGTGGCGTCCCACCAGTTGTTGATACCGAACACCGTGGCTTTGCGCAGATTCGCGCGCACGGAGCCGCACTTCCTTGCACCTACACAACTACAGCTACTTCCATAACTGCCGTACTCGACGAGCCGCTGTTGGGACTTGCCACCGGTCAAGGACTAGTTATTTACGACGGAGATCGGGTTGTCGGCTCCGCGACCGTCAGCGCCACCCTGTAGTTTTCGCATATGTCAGCGCAGGTAGCCGAGAAGATTGCAGCACTCGCTGAAGAGTTACGCGACCACCAATTTAGATATTACGTGCTCGATAAACCCATCATTAGCGATGCCGAGTTCGACAAGAAACTTAAAGAGTTAGAAGCTCTGGAGAACAAGTTCCCGCAATATCGTTCGGCCGAATCACCCACACAGATTGTCGGCGGGGGATTTGCCACAGGCTTTGAAGCCCGTGATCACATCCAAAAGATGACTTCGCTCGACAATGTCTTTGGGTTAGATGAACTCGCTACCTGGTTCGACCGTATCGAAAAATCGGGCGTAACAAATACTTGGCTCTGCGAGGTGAAGGTCGACGGCTTGGCAATAAATCTGCTCTATCGCGATGGCAAGTTAGTTCAAGCCCTGACGCGCGGCAACGGAGTTACCGGTGAAGATGTCACGCTCAATATCAAAACTATCGGCGTGATCCCTCACGAACTACAAGGCAAAGATTTACCTTCACTTTTAGAAGTTCGTGGTGAAGTCTTCTTCCCAATCAAAGCCTTCAACGAATTTAACGAAGAGATCCAAGAATCTGGAAAAGCTGCCTTTGCCAATCCGCGTAACGCCGCGGCAGGTTCGCTCCGCCAAAAGGACCCTCGGGTCACGGCTAGCCGACCTCTTTCCATGGTCGTCCACGGTATTGGCGCGATCGAAGGCGCATCATTCGGAAGTCAATCCGAAGCCTACGAACTTCTTAATTCATGGGGATTGCCAACAAGCGATCGCTACAAAGTTGTAAAGACCCGTAAAGAAGTCGAAAAGTTCATTGCTTTTTACCAAACTCATCGCCACGATGTAGAGCACGAGATTGATGGCGTCGTCATCAAGGTCAACGAGATCGAAATTCAAAATCAACTTGGCTTTACTTCGCGCGCTCCCAAGTGGGCGATCGCTTATAAGTATCCGCCAGTTGAGGTGACAACGAAGTTACTCGATATCAAAGTAAGTGTCGGTCGTACCGGGCGCGTTACCCCCTTCGCCTTTATGGAACCTGTGGTCGTCGCGGGATCCACCGTTTCCAACGCCACCTTGCACAACCAAGAGGAAGTTCTTCGCAAAGGTATCTTGATCGGCGATACCGTGATTATTCGCAAAGCTGGAGATGTGATCCCAGAAGTTCTTGGACCCGTGATCGAAAAGCGTGATGGAACCGAGCGCGCCTTTGTTATGCCAACCAAATGTCCTGATTGCGGTACCAAACTCAAAGCTCTCTCGACCGGCGATGTTGATATCCGCTGCCCTAACTCACAATCCTGCCCTGCCCAACTACGCGAGCGACTCTTCTACATCGGCTCTCGTGCTGCGCTCGATATTGATGTTTTAGGTTACGAAGCATCTAGTGCACTCCTAGAAAGTGGATTGATCACCGACGAAGGCGATCTCTTCGCGCTGACCTCAGAAGATTTGATCACCAGCGACTTCTTCACCAAGAAAGATGGCACCTTGGGTGCCACCGCAGAGAAATTCTTGGTTGCACTCGAGGGCGCAAAGGCACGCCCACTTTGGCGGGTGCTGGTTGCGCTCTCAATCCGCCACGTCGGACCCACTGCCGCGCAAAGTCTGGCAAAAGCATTTGGCTCAATTGACGCGATCAGCTCGGCATCGGTCGCAGAATTGGCTTCGGTTGATGGCGTGGGAGAGATCATCGCTCAAGCTGTACTCGAGTGGTTCGATGTTGATTGGCACCAAGAGATCATCCGTAAATGGCGTGACGCTGGAGTTTCTTTGATTGAAACTTTCGTAAATACCAACCCGCAAACCCTCGCAGGACTCACCCTCGTGGTTACCGGTTCACTCGAATCCTTCACCCGTGACGGGGTCGATGAGGTCATCACGATGCATGGCGGCAAGAGTTCCGGCAGCGTCTCCAAGAAGACCAGTTACGTGGTCGTGGGGGATTCCCCCGGTTCGAAGGCCACAAAAGCAGTAGAACTTGGAGTTCGCGTGCTCAACGAGGGACAATTTAAGGAATTGCTCGCCCACGGTCCCGATGGGTTAAAGTAGCCCAATGCTGAAGACCCTACTTTTCCGCGAAGCGCACACCATCGTTCGCCCGCTCCCAGCCTCTCCTGTCTTCTTCGGAGTCACCGCCTTTGTCATCTTGTCCCTCTTGCTCTTCTTAGTTCTCCGTCTAGATCGGGACTAACACAATCGCAAAAGTAGGCATTCTGGGTGGGACTTTTGACCCCATTCATCGTGGGCATCTCCACATCATTGAATCATTAGCAGACCGCTTCGACTCCATAATGGTTGTCCCAGCGGGCAATCCCTACATGCGCGAAGAGAAGCCGGAAGCTTCGGGCTATGACCGCATCGAAATGGCAACCCTGGCACTTGATAATCTATCGGATGCACTGCAAGAGAAGGTTGTCCTTACTGACCTCGAAGTCCGCCGCGAAGGTCCGACCTACGCGATTGACACCATCGCCCAACTCAAGCCCTTCTTTCCCAAGGATTCCTTCACGCTAATTCTCGGTAGTGATGCGGCATCCAACTTTGATAAGTGGCATAAGGCCGATGCCCTAAAGAAATTAGTAGAAGTACTTGTCGTACGTCGTCCCGGCGAGAAGGCCGCTAAGTCCGGCTTCCCCGAGGTCGAGATCGACGCGCTAGATATTTCCGCAACGAAAGTTCGCGAAATTATTGAATCAGGTGGAGATCCAAAAGAGTTTCTCACCGAATCAGTTTTGACCTATATCAAGGAGCGTGGCCTCTATGGCAGCAAGTGAGCAAGT
>CAIWWH010000159.1 GCA_903916385.1 uncultured Actinomycetes bacterium | reverse complement strand
TCATTGCCATCCCATAGTGGTCCAAGCGTTGTGAGTACTGCTCGGCGCTCGGCCTGATTCTTTGCAACGACAGGTAGCAAGATTCCAACTCCGAAGTCGAAACCCTCGAGAATGAAGTAGCCGATCCAGAGGACAGCGATGGTGACGAACCAGAATGAATTAAGTGACATTTGTTTTCCTCCTAGTAAGCCATCGTGAGTGTCCTGGAGTCTTCTGTATGAGTCACTGTCTTCTCTGGACCAACCTTGATGGTACGAAGGATGAGTCCGAATTCAATGACTGCTAGTACTCCATAGAGCAATGTGAATACGACCATGGTGAAGAGCACGCTTGCTGCGCTCACACCAGGGCTTACTCCATCAGAGGTCTTAAAGAGACCGAAGACAACCCAGGGTTGGCGTGCGCTCTCTGTGAAGATCCAACCGAATGAGTTACCCAATATTGGTAGGAATGGAAGTACGAGCATGCTCCGTACAAACCACGTCTTACGTGGGAAGCGACCCTGTCTGATAAACCAGAGCGCTAAGAATGAGATCAATCCGGCAAGTGCGCCAAAACCAATCATCAATCTGAAGCTCCAATAAGTAAATGGAATATTTGGTGTGTAGTTACCAGCCCCGTACTTTTGTTCGTAGGTCTTCTCTAGGTTATTTACACCCTCAACTGTTCCATTGACATTGCCTGTTGCCATAAAGGAGAGGACTGAAGGCAAGCCAATCTGGAATACAGAATGACTTCCATTCAAAGTTCCCACGGTTAATAGTGAGAATGGAACATTTGCCTTGGTGTCGTATACAGCTTCCGCCGCAGCCATCTTCATTGGCTGTTGGGTGGTCATCAGGCGAGCCGTTGCATCTCCTGAAATTGCAACAAAGACAAAGGAGATCAAGACGGTGATGAGGCCAATCTTGAGTGCTGGCTTTGCAACTTCTGCATCCTTATTGTGGAAGAGCATCCAAGCACCAACTGCTGCGAAGATTGCACCAGCGGTAAGGAAGGCTGATGGGATTGTGTGGAAGAAAGCCGCAACTGCAGTGGAGTTTGTAAGAACTTTGACGATGCTCGTCAGCTCAGCGCGTCCACGTCCAGTGTTGAGTACATAACCAACAGGATGTTGCATAAATGCATTTGCAGCAAGAATGAAATATGCGGAGAGCAGTGTGCCGGTTGCAGCAATCCAGATGGAAGCTAGATGTAGCTTCTTGGGTAGGCGATCCCATCCAAAGATCCACATTCCAAGGAATGTGCTCTCCAAGAAGAAGGCGAGTAGACCTTCCATGGCGAGAGGTGCGCCGAAGATGTCACCGACGAAGCGGCTGTATGAAGACCAGTTCATGCCGAACTGGAACTCTTGAACGATGCCCGTGACGACACCGATTGCAAAGTTAATGAGGAAGAGCCTTCCAAAAAATTTGGTCGCTCTTAGATACTTATCTTTGTTGGTTCGATACCAGGCTGTTTGTAGCCCCGCGACTAGGAATCCAGATCCGATTGTGATCGGAACAAAGATGAAGTGATACACGGTAGTGATACCGAATTGCCATCTGGCAAGGTCTAAAGCACTCATGAATTTCCCCTATCTGATGCCTGAATCTTGGCAAAAGACACAGTGATTTCACATGAAAAATACGAGTGCTAACACTTGCAAGTATGTGTTTTATGCCAACTTCAGGGTGAAACAGCCTGTCTATTTCAGGGAGGCGCCGACCTTTGGAATTTCCCACAATTTGAGTACTTGTGAAGTAATCGAACGAATCAACTCCTGCGCTGATTTATCAAAGGGAAGGTCGACGCAGGCATCACTCAACTGACAACTCCAGGTAGTTAGGCCAGCATTGAAGAGCGCGCTTCCAGATGGATATGCAATCCAATCAACCTGGGCGAGGGGAACACCTTTAATATTTTTGTGGCT
>CAIWWH010000158.1 GCA_903916385.1 uncultured Actinomycetes bacterium | reverse complement strand
TGCTGCCAAACCATCGTGTTTAACAACATAGGGTGCTCCGAAGGCGTCGAGCGCTGCCTCCATCTCAGATTTTGTTGTGCAGGTGAAGCTGCGGGCAGTAGGAACTCCAGCATCTCGCATCACCTGCTTTGCAAAATCTTTGGAACCCTCAAGACAGGCCGCCGTGGCACTTGGACCAAATGTTGCTATCCCGGCCGAGCGCAGTGAATCGGCAAGGCCGTTCACCAGGGGCTTCTCGGGACCAATTACTACAAGATCAATTTCTAGGAGTTGAGCCAAGGCAACGACTGCAGAATTGTCATCGGTGTCGATAGCGTGCAGCGTTGCAAAGTTAGCGATTCCTGGATTTCCAGGTGCCGCATGTAACTCTTCCAATTGTGGATCGCGTCGTAACGCTTGCGCGAGTGCATGTTCGCGTCCGCCCGATCCAATCAGAAGAACCTTCAAATGAGATCCTTTACAACGATCGTCTCATCGCGACCAGGGCCAACACCAATAGCGCTCATGGGAGCACCAGAAATCTCTTCTAAGAACTTTACGTAGGCCCGCGCATTCTCTGGAAGATCTTCTAATTTGCGCGCCTTCGAAATATCTTCCTTCCAACCGGGAAGATACTCATAAATAGGTTTCGCATGATGGAAATCGGATTGCGACGATGGAAGCTCTTCAACGCGCTTGCCGTCAATTTCGTAAGCGACACATACTGGAATCTGCTCCCAGCCGGTCAAGACATCAAGTTTGGTAAGAAAGAAATCAGTGAGACCATTTACACGAACGGCGTAACGAGCAATTGGTGCGTCATACCAACCGCAGCGACGTGCACGCCCAGTAGTTACGCCAATCTCGCCACCGATGGTCCGCAATTTCTCGCCATCTTCATCGAAGAGTTCGGTTGGAAATGGTCCAGAGCCGACGCGAGTGGTGTAGGCCTTAACGATTCCGATCACGCGCGTGATCTTTGTGGGGCCAATTCCCGAACCCGTACACGCACCTCCCGCAGTTGGGTTGGAAGATGTAACGAAGGGATAAGTGCCATGATCAACGTCGAGCAGAGTTCCCTGCGAACCTTCGAGCAGAACGGTCTTGCCTGCTTTAAGAGCCTGATCGAGCAATAAGACGGTATCGGTTACATAGGGGCGCAAGATATCGGCGTAGCCCAGGTACTCGTTTAGAACCTCTTCCACTTCGATGCCCTTGCGATTAAATACTTTAATAAGGACTTGATTCTTATCGCGCAGCGCGCCTTCAATCTTCTGGCGCAGGATTGATGGATCAAAGAGATCTTGTACGCGAATACCAATGCGATTGATCTTGTCGGCGTAGGCCGGGCCAATTCCGCGACCCGTTGTACCGATCTTTGAGTTTCCAAGGAAACGCTCCGATACCTTGTCGATGGTGCGGTGGTAAGGAGTTATCAAATGAGCGTTTGTACTGATCTTTAGCTTCGATGTATCGATACCGCGCTCATTTAAACCGCGAATCTCTTCTAGTAGAACCGATGGATCGATCACGACTCCGTTACCGATAACCGGCACGACATTGGGACTTAAGATTCCGGAGGGCAGCAGGTGGAGTGCATATTTCTGATCACCGATGACCACTGTGTGGCCGGCGTTGTTGCCGCCTTGGTAGCGCACAACATAATCAACGCGATCTCCCAAAATATCGGTTGCCTTGCCCTTACCTTCATCGCCCCATTGGGCGCCGAGCAGTACTAGAGCAGGCATTTTTTCCTAACCTTCTTGAGAGATAGTGCGTGGAAGAAAACTACTTATTGAGTGAGGTTCCAGTTGAGCCAAGATCTTCGCAAGCCTCAACAACGCGCTTTGCGAG
>CAIWWH010000157.1 GCA_903916385.1 uncultured Actinomycetes bacterium | reverse complement strand
GTCAACGCCTTTAAGTCCCGAGTGCAATCGCACTTCGACCTTCCGATATTTCTATATGCCAGCGACTTTCCGGCAGGTCGCTTTGATCCGACCAAGATTGTGCTCCGGGCTAACCAATTAGGAACCAGCGGCGTCACTATCGAGAACGAACTCTTGAAATTTGGTATCCGCGTTGAGATGGCGGATTTCGACACCATGGTCTTCTTGGCGACTTTGGCGGACGATGCCAGTGACTTCGATCTGCTTGGTGATCGTCTGATCCCGATTCTCGAGAAGTTGCAATCAGACCCTCGCCCCTCGGCCACTGCGCTTAGCTGGTCGGTTGTTCCCGTCGTAGGAACTTCTATGCGCACCGCTTACTTTGCGACTACCGAAATGGTTGCGGCTGAGATGGCAGTTGGGCGAATCAGCGCCGATTTGATCGCGCCCTACCCACCTGGAGTTGCCGTGGTTGCGCCGGGGGAAGTCTTGACTGAAGAGATCGTGAATGGGCTCGCTGCGTCGAAGGCCGCTGGAGTTCGTATCGCTTATGCGACCGACTCAACCCTTACGACTTATCGCGTCACTTTATAAGGCTCTTGTAGAGCGCGACCGTCTCTTGGGCGATCGAATCCCAGCTGAACTGCTCAATTGCACGGACACGACCAGCCTTTCCATACTTTTGTAGGAGTTCGGGGTCACCCATCAGCGCATTAATTCGATTGGTGAATGCTGCCTCAAACTCTGCTGCATCACCTGAGTAATGAATTAGCTCACCCGTCTCACCGTTGGCAACGACCTCGGGTATTCCACCAACATCACTAGCAAGTACCGCCGTCTCACAAGCCATCGCCTCGAGGTTAACGATGCCGAGCGGTTCGTAGATCGAAGGACATAAAAATAGTTCAGCTCCCGAAAGCAGAGCCACGATGTCGGCCTGTGCAGCCATCTTGCTAATCCAAATGACATTCTCACGCTCGGCTTGTAGCTCCTCAATCGCCGCTTGGACTTCGGCTCCGATGCCGGGTTCATCTGGGCTACCTGCGCAGAGCACCAATCCAAACTTCGGATCAACATCTTTCCACGCCTTCAAGAGATGGGCGAGACCTTTTTGACGCGTAATTCGCCCTACGAAGATTGCGTATGGACCTTTCACTCCGAGCGATGACAAGAGCTCTGGATTAGATACTGGATGATAAATATTAGTATCGATCCCGTTCAAAATCGCATGCACCTTGTTGGGATCTAAGTTGGGGTAAGCCTTCAGAACATCCCGACGCATCCCTTGCGAGACCGCGATGATCGCATCCGCAGATTCGTAGGCGGTCTTCTCGGCCCAGGAAGAAATGCGGTATCCGCCACCGATCTGCTCCTCTTTCCAGGGGCGATCTGGCTCGAGGGAGTGCGCGGTGATGACATGCGGAATCTTGTAGAGAATCTTTGCGAAGTGGCCCGCCATGTTGGCGTACCAAGTGTGTGTATGAACGAGATCTACCTCGCCCAAATTGGAAGCAATCTGGGCATCGGTGATCAGCGCTTGCATAGCTGGATTCAGCGCCATCTCCTCAGCGGTCAACTCGTATGCCGTGGCATCGGGGCGATCCTCGCCGAAACAGTGCACATCAACCTGGGCGAGTGATTGCAAACTCTTGGCAAGGAATTTCACATGTACCCCGGCGCCTCCGTAAATGTGGGGCGGCCACTCTTTGGTAACGAGTCCAACTCTCATGCCAACTCCCATCTATGGGTACGCCCTTATCTTATGGGCGAAACTAAGATACCGTTTTTACATGGGTAGTAGAGATGAACTTATATCGATTGTTTTAGCCGGTGGCGAGGGCAAGCGTTTGCTCCCCCTGACACACGATCGCGCGAAGCCAGCCGTCCCCTTCGGTGGCGCTTATCGCCTGATCGACTTCGTGCTCTCCAATCTTGTAAATGGAAACATGCGCAAGATTGCGGTGCTGACGCAGTACAAGTCTCACTCGCTCGATAAGCACATCACCACAACATGGCGCATGTCTTCACTTACTAATAACTTTGTCACCACCGTGCCGGCGCAACAGCGCCTCGGTCCACGTTGGTACACCGGCAGCGCCGATGCCATTTTGCAGAACTTCAACCTGATCCAAGATGAAGATCCGGATTATGTTCTCGTCTTTGGTGCCGATCACGTGTATCGGATGGACCCAGAGCAGATGTTCGACTTCCACAAGTCATATGGCTCAGCCGTTACGGTCGCTGCGATTCGAGTTCCGCAGAATCAGGCGAGCGAATTTGGCGTCATCGAGTTAGAGCCCGATGGGATAACCATTAAGGCCTTCCACGAGAAGCCTGCAAACCCACCATCAATTCCTGGCGAGCCAGAGTGGTCCCTCATTTCGATGGGTAACTACATCTTTAATCGCAAGGCGATGGAAGAAGTGCTGCTTGAAGATTCAGCCGACGAGACCAGTAAGCACGACCTCGGAACAAATATCATTCCGCTGCTTTCTAGCCGCGGCCAGGCAATCGCATACGACTTCAATCTCAATATTGTGCCTGGCGAGACCGAGCGTGACCACGGATATTGGCGCGACCTAGGAACCTTGCAGTCCTACTACGAAGCCCACATGGACTTGGTATCGATCCACCCAATCTTTAACTTGTACAACCGCGAGTGGCCAGTACTCACCAGCCTGCCACCACTGCCTCCTGCGAAGTTCAGTGGATCTGGAAGCGCCGTGGACTCGATAGTTGGAGCTGGTTCGATCATCGCGGGGGGACGGGTCGAATTTTCGGTCGTTTCTTATGACGTTCGCATCGCAACAGGAGCGGTCATCCAGAGCTCGGTAATTATGCCGAATGTGGTCATTGGTAGTGGCGCCATCATCCGCAATGCGATTATTGATAAGGGTGTTGTCATCCAACCAGGAGCCCAACTCGGTGTGGACCTTGCCAAGGACGCGAGCCGTTACACAGTCACCGAATC
>CAIWWH010000156.1 GCA_903916385.1 uncultured Actinomycetes bacterium | reverse complement strand
TCGAAGCATTCGCAGCATTCGGTTCGGACTTGGATGCGGCTTCAAAGGCGCAACTCGAGCGCGGCGCTCGCATGGTCGAACTCTTGAAGCAAGGCCAATACTCGCCTTACTCTGTAGAGCGCGAAGCGGTATCAATCTGGGCCGGTACAACCGGCAAGATGGATTCAGTTGCTGTCGCTGATATCCGTCGCTTTGAGACCGAACTCCTCGATTTCATCGCTACTCGCCACCCACAGATCTTCGAAGTAATCGCAGGGACTCGTGAACTCTCCGACGATACCGTCGTAGCGCTCGCCAAGGTCGTCGATGAGTTCAAACTTGAGTTCGTGGCAGGACACTAAGTAAAAAATGGGTGCCCAACTTAGAATCTATCGCCGCCGAATGCGTTCGGTTAAGGCGACTAAAAAGATTACACGCGCGATGGAGCTGATCTCTGCCTCCCGCATTGTGAAGGCGCAGCAGCGAGTACAGGCCTCATCGCCTTACTCCACTGAGTTGACCAATGCTGTTCGCGCAGTTGCGCTCTCCTCAAACACCTCACACCCGTTGACTTCTGCGGCGGAGCATCCCAAGCGCGCTGCTGTGCTGATCATCACCGCTGATCGTGGAATGGCCGGCGCGTACTCCAATGCCGCGATTAAAGAGGGCGATCTTTTGATCGCTAGCCTGAAAGCTCGTGGCCTTGAAGTAGATGCATTCTTGGTCGGTCGCAAAGCCGTCAACTTCTACCGCTTCCGCGATCGGGCTATCAAAGCTTCGTGGACCGGGTTCTCCGATAACCCAACATTTGAAAGCGCTCGAGAAGTATCAGCGGCTCTCATCACCACCTTCTTGAGCGATTCAGGAACTCCCGAGGGCGTTGATGAACTTCACATCATCTTCACTCGCTTTAAGTCAATGATTCTGCAGGAACCGATCGCCGATGTACTTCTGCCACTTGGCAGCACAGGCGAGGCGGAAGTTGCTGGGTCTACCTATGAATTTGAATCCAGCGCCGAGAGCGTGCTTAATGCACTCTTGCCGCGCTATGTGGAAGCCCGAGTTTTCAATGCGATGTTGCAATCTGCTGCCTCGGAGCATGCAGCGCGCCGTCGTGCCATGAAGTCAGCGACTGACAATGCTGATGAGCTCATCAAGTCCTTAACACGACTTGCAAACGCGGCCCGTCAAGCCGAAATTACTCAAGAGATCAGTGAAATTGTTGGCGGCGCAGATGCGCTTGCCTCAGCTAGCGCAGGGAGCGAATGATGTCAGAGACAACCCAGTCGGCGGTAAATCACCATGAGGGTCGAAATGGACGCGTGGCCCGAGTAATCGGTCCCGTCGTCGACATTGAGTTCCCAGCAGATGCGATGCCATCAATCTTCAACGCACTCACCGTTGAGGTCACGCTCTTGGGAGAACAGCGCAAGCTGACTCTCGAAGTTGCACAGCACATCGGCGACAACGTCGTGCGCGCGATCTCGATGCAGCCAACTGACGGAATGGTCCGTGGCGCCGAGGTAACCGATACAGGTTTCCCAATCATGGTCCCAGTCGGAGATGTCACAAAGGGTCACGTGTTCAACACCCTTGGTGAGTCACTCGATGTTCCAACTTCCTCACTCGATATTAAAGAGCGTTGGCCTATCCACCGCACCGCACCTGCCTTCGATCAACTCGAGTCAAAGACCGAGATGTTCGAAACTGGAATCAAAGTTATCGATCTTCTGACCCCTTATGTAAAGGGCGGAAAGATTGGTCTCTTCGGCGGCGCCGGTGTAGGTAAGACTGTTCTTATCCAAGAGATGATCTATCGCGTAGCTGAAAACTTCGGTGGCGTATCCGTATTCGCTGGTGTTGGTGAGCGTACCCGTGAAGGTAACGACCTCTTCCTTGAGATGACAGAAACTGGCGTTATCAATAAGACCGCCTTGGTCTTCGGTCAGATGGATGAGCCACCTGGGACGCGTCTACGTGTGGCTCTCTCGGCTCTCACAATGGCGGAGTATTTCCGCGATGTGCAGAATCAAGATGTATTGCTCTTCATCGACAACATCTTCCGCTTTACCCAAGCCGGTTCAGAGGTATCGACCCTCCTCGGTCGTATG
>CAIWWH010000155.1 GCA_903916385.1 uncultured Actinomycetes bacterium | reverse complement strand
GTTCCCGTACTTGGGTATGGCACCAACAAATTTCCGGGCTTCTATCTCACCGAATCTGGATACGAGATTGAGCACCGCGTCGATTCTGTCGCCGAGATCGCTGCGATTTGGAGTAATCGTTTTGAGTTAGAGACGGATGATCGCGCGATTGTTATTGCAAACCCTGTAATCAATCAAATGGACCTAGCGCTTCATAACGAGATATTGGATTCTGGCCTAAAAGCGGCTGACGCCAACCACGTAACTGGTAAGGCCGTGACACCCTTCTTACTTGAATATTTCCATACCCAGAGCAAGGGTGAATCGTTACGAGTCAATATCGACATCATCAAAGCGAACTCCCACCTTGCGGCGTTGATTGCCATCGAACTCTTCAACGTAACTGCAACACGCTAAGTGGCCAGCTAGATGACTAAGGTCTTGTGTTTAGGTGACATCATGCTTGATGTCACGGCCGTGGTCGGTGCGCCGATTAACCAAGGGGTCGAAACTCGCGCAGTAATTTCAACTCAAGGTGGCGGCGCAGCAGCCAACGTTGCCTCGTGGCTAGCGGTAAGTGGAACTCCAGCCCACCTCATCGCTCGGGTGGGCGATGACGCAGCCGGTACCACCGTTCTCGCAGAGCTCGATAAGTATGGTGTTGAGCATTCGCAGACCATCATCCCTGGAGCCAACACTGGCGTCGTTGTTGTTCTTGTTGATGCCCTAGGAGAGCGAACGATGTTCCCGGACTCTGGCGCGAACTCTGGTTTGAGCCTTGCCGATCTTCCCTCCCTCGACGGTTTCACCGCCGTCTACCTATCTGGTTATCCCTTGGTCAATCCGCGTTCTCGTCATGGTGCGCTGGACATACTTCGGGCCGTTAAAGCGGCGGGCTTACCAGTGATCTTTGATCCCTCAACTGTCGGAGTCTTACTAGAGGTTGGTTTGAACCAAGTCCGTGAGTGGCTGACTTTGGTTGATGTTGTGATTCTCAATGAAGAGGAGGCGCACTTTCTTAGCGGAGAGAATAATCCCGTTGAAGCTGCTACCGAACTCTTAAAACTAACGCCGATGGTAGTTATCAAACGCGGTGGGATCGGTGCCATGGCACAAGCGCGTGGTTCTCAACTCGTTCAAGTTCCCGCACTTGAGGTCGACGTCGTTGATACCACCGGGGCTGGTGATGCATTTGCCGCGGGCTTTATCCAGAGTTGGATTGGTGAAAGGGAGTTGGTGGACGCTCTCAACAACGGTGCGGCCCTTGCCGCGCAATGCGTCGCTCTCGTTGGATCTAGACCCGCAACCGCAAGGTAATTTTTAAGAACGCCCTCGATAGGTCAATTCCTCGCTCCTGCAAGTGGTCCGCGTTTAGGTTTACCGCGGAGTTGGTGTGAAAATACGCAGATGAATTCCATAGCAATTGTTGGGGGCGTGCTCGTACTCGCCACTGCTTATGGACTTTGGGATCGCAAGCGCAGCGGTCGAATCGACGAGAAGGTTGATTCGCGCGACTCGCAGCACCCTCTCTTCCGTCATTACACATTACCCAAAGATCAAGCATGTTGAAGTAGATGCGGAAAGTAATCTCGACTTGGTGCGGCGTCTAGATATTCGTCAAACACCAACAACGCTATTTTTAAATTTAGATGGACGTGAAATTGCGCGCGCAGTTGGCACGCCAAAGCGTCAGCAAGTTATCAACGCGCTCGAAAGAATCTAAAGGAGAAGATCCGTGATTGATGCACGTGGACCGCGCTGGTCAGCTGGACTCACTTCGATAGTTCTGATCGTTGCCTTAATCACTCGCTCGCCCATCGTCATCATCCTGCAACTCGTGCAGTTTGGTATTGCCGCCTTTGCTGGCCCACCTAACTCGCCATATGCCTGGCTCTACAAAAATCTGGTGCAGCCTCGTCTCTCCAAGAACTTCGAATCCGAACCGGTCCGCCCGGTTCAATTCGCGCAGTTAGTGGGTTTCATCTTCGCCGCCTTTCTCAATTCGGCATTTGGCTATTGCTTGGGTTGCAAGATGTACCTCTTGGGGGTTCGTTTCCGCTCTGTATAGAGTGGGGGTATGAAAAGCCTCAACAACTTTGTCGCT
>CAIWWH010000154.1 GCA_903916385.1 uncultured Actinomycetes bacterium | reverse complement strand
TGAGCGCCGTCGTATCTCACTCTCCCTCAAGCAGGCTAACGAGGGTCACGAAGTAGAGATCGAAGCTTTCGATCCATCGCAATATGGAATGCCAGCTCGCTACGATGCTGAAGGAAACTTCATCTACCCAGAGGGCTTTGAAGCTGATTCACAAGAGTGGCGCCCAGGCTTTGAAGCTCAACGCGAAGAGTGGGAGCGCCAATACGCTGAAGCTCAGGCTCGCTTCCTCGCTCACAAGAAGCAAAAGGCAGAGGCCAAGGCAGCAGATGCAGCCGCAGTAGATGCCGTCGAAGAGGTTGCTGAGTAACCCTCACCCCTAAAGTTGAAGGCCCTGACGTAAAGTCGGGGCCTTTTGCATTTGCACTCATGATGACGGGATAAAAGGCGGTGAGTAGGCTTACTAGGTGCTCCTCGTTGCGTTGACTGGTGGAATTGGCTCCGGAAAGTCACTCGCCGCCGAATATTTTTCCGCCTGCGGTGCAGAAGTTTTGGACTTTGATCAGCTCGCGCGCGATGTGGTCGAGCGGGGGAGCGAGGGCTTTGACGAGATTCTCCTTCGCTTTGGGGATGAGGTGCTTCGGGAGGGCAACCTCGACCGAGCCCGCCTCGCGGAGATCATCTTTAGCGATGATATTGCTCGAAAAGATCTCGAGGCTATAACCCACCCCAAGATCCGGGCCTCCTTTGATCAGATTGTCAGCGAACTAGACCCGGAAGCGATCCTGGTGAGCCAGATCCCGCTCCTGGCGGAGAGCGAGCATAAGTATCCCTTTGATTTCGTGGTCACTGTCAGTGCCACGGAGGATACTCGCCGCGCCCGACTCATCAAACGTGGAATGAAGGATTATCAGGTGACTCAACGGATGCAGGCACAAGCTACCGATCTGCAACGCGCCGCGATTGCAGATGCCATTTTGATCAATGAGGGAAGTGAAGACGAACTGCTCCGCCAGGTCGAGAATCTCTATGAGGATCGCCTCTATCCGGCGCGATTGGGTATGAAATGAGGCCCGTTACTGATCTGCAGCGTCGCGTAAAGCCCTTCGAAGTTATTAGTGAGTACACCCCATCTGGTGATCAGCCCACTGCAATCGCGGACCTTACTCGCCGCATTCAAGCGGGGGAGCAGGATGTCGTTCTCCTTGGCGCTACAGGTACGGGCAAGTCGGCGACAACTGCTTGGCTCGTCGAGCAGTTGCAACGTCCTACTCTCGTCCTCGCACCCAATAAGACCTTGGCTGCGCAGTTGGCAAACGAGTTTAAAGAGCTCCTACCCAATAATGCTGTCGAATACTTCGTCTCCTATTACGACTACTACCAACCTGAAGCCTACGTTCCGCAATCCGATACCTTCATCGAGAAAGACTCCTCTGTTAACGAAGAGGTCGAACGCCTGCGCCACTCAGCGACTAACTCACTTCTCACCCGTCGAGACGTCATCGTCGTAGCGACAGTCTCCTGCATTTATGGCTTAGGTACTCCACAGGAGTATGTCGATCGAATGATTCGTCTTCGAGTCGGCGACTCAATTGAGCGCAACCAGCTGCTTCGACGTTTTGTTGATGTGCAGTACAAGCGCAACGATATGGCCTTTGAGCGTGGCACCTTCCGGGTGCGCGGTGACACGATCGAGATAATTCCCATGTACGAAGAGCATGCGATTCGTATCGAGATGTTTGGTGATGAGATCGAAAAGATCATGACTCTGCATCCACTCACGGGAGAGATCATCGCCGATGAGAGCGAAATGTATATCTTCCCTGCCTCGCACTACTCAGCAGGCGACGAGACAATGAAGCGCGCTATTGCAGATATCACCGAAGAGATGGAGGAGGCCGTTCTTAAATTTGAACGTGCCGGTAAATTATTGGAGGCGCAGCGTCTGCGTATGCGCACCACCTTCGATATCGAGATGATGCAGCAGCTTGGATTCTGCAGTGGTATCGAGAATTACTCGCGCCACATCGATGGGCGTGGCGCCGGCTCGCCACCCAATTGCCTTTTGGACTACTTTCCCGAAGACTTCCTGGTGGTGATTGATGAGTCCCACGTAACAGTCCCTCAAATCGGTGCAATGTATGAAGGAGATGCTTCTCGAAAGCGCACTCTCGTTGAACATGGTTTCCGCCTTCCCAGCGCCATGGATAATCGGCCACTCCGCTTCGATGAGTTTTTGACACGAAAAGGTCAGACCTTATATCTCTCGGCGACTCCCGGAAAATATGAGCTCGAGAAGGTACAAGGGGATGTAGTCGAACAGGTTATTCGTCCGACCGGTCTCATTGATCCGGCCATCATTCTCAAGCCCATTAAAGGGCAGATCGATGATCTGGTTGGTGAGATTCGTTTGAGAGCTGAAAGAAACGAGAGAGTTCTTGTTACGACACTTACTAAGAAGATGTCGGAGGATTTAACAGATTATCTCTTAGGCCTCGGTATCCGAGTCCGATATCTGCACTCTGAGGTAGATACCCTGCGCCGTGTTGAATTGCTCCGCGAACTTCGTTCGGGAGAATATGACGTTCTCATCGGAATTAATCTGCTTCGCGAAGGGCTAGATCTTCCTGAGGTCTCTCTTGTAGCGATTCTCGATGCTGACAAGCAAGGCTTCCTGCGTTCGGCCACCTCATTGATTCAAACGATTGGCCGCGCCGCCCGCAATGTCTCCGGCGAAGTGCATATGTACGCCGACAGCGTAACTCCAGCGATGGAGCAAGCGATTGACGAGACTAATCGTCGTCGCACAAAGCAGGTTGCCTACAACCTAGAAAATGGAATAGATCCCACTCCATTGCGGAAGAAGATCGCCGATATCACCGATCTCATCACAAAAGAGGCGGAAGATAGCGCCTCTCTCACCGTCGGATCAAAGAATAAAGCGAATCAGACCCCAGCGATCAAGCATCAACGCCCTAAAGGGGCATCTCTGCCACGACAAGAACTCCTCGCTCTCATAGAATCGCTCACTGATCAGATGAAGTCGGCAGCTGCTGAATTGCAATTTGAGCTCGCTGCGCGGCTGCGCGATGAACTGCGCGAACTTAAGCGTGAACTACGAGGCATGGAGGAGGCAGGCGTTTGAGCACAGATCGCCTCATAATTCGAGGAGCGCGTGAGCACAACCTCAAGGACGTATCACTCGACTTGCCGCGTAACGCGCTGATCGTCTTTACCGGTCTTTCTGGCTCGGGTAAATCCTCTCTCGCCTTTGATACCATCTTTGCCGAAGGTCAACGCCGCTATGTAGAGTCTCTCTCGGCTTACGCTCGCCAATTTCTTGGTCAGATGGATAAGCCCGATGTCGATTTCATTGAAGGGCTTTCTCCGGCGGTCTCTATCGATCAGAAATCCACCAACCGAAATCCTCGCTCGACCGTAGGAACCATCACCGAGGTCTATGACTACCTCCGCCTCCTCTTCGCTCGCGCAGGTCGACCACATTGTCCAAATTGCGGCAAGCCGATCGCTCGACAGACTCCGCAGAATATTGTCGATCAGATTCTTGCGCTAGACGAGGGAGTGCGGTTTCAAGTTCTCGCTCCCGTCGTCCGTGAGCGTAAAGGGGAGTTCCTGGATCTCTTTACCGATTTCACAACACAAGGATTTTCACGCGCCCGCGTAGATGGAACCGTCTATTCACTCAATGAGGTTCCTAAACTTAAAAAGCAGGAAAAGCACACCATTGAAGTTGTTGTCGATCGACTCGCTGTTAAGAAAGAGTCGAAGTCGCGCATCACGGACTCCATTGAAACGGCGCTGAAATTAGCGAGCGGTTTGGTTGTACTGGATTTTGTGGATGCCAAAGCTACCGATCCTGAGAAGGAGCGGACCTTCAGCGAACATATGGCCTGCCACGATTGCGGTCTCTCCTTTGAAGAGATGGAGCCCCGCTCCTTCTCTTTCAACTCGCCTTTCGGCGCCTGTCCCGAGTGCACTGGAATTGGTACCCGCCTTGAGGTGGATCAGGAACTAGTTGTTCCTGATGATTCGCTCTCTCTCAATGAAGGTGCGATAGCACCCTGGTCCGGTGGCCACTCCGCCGAGTATTTCAATCGACTCCTACAAGGGCTAGCAGATGAGCTCGGCTTCTCTATGGATAAGCCGTGGAACAAGTTGACGGTGAAGGCACGCGAAGCAGTGCTTTATGGCTCTGATTATGAAGTCCACGTGAAGTACAAGAATCGCTATGGGCGGGTTCGCAACTACTCAACTGGATTCGAAGGCGTTCTAGGATTTATTGAGCGAAAGCATGCTGAAACTGACTCTGACTTCAGTCGCGAAAAGTATGAAGCGTATATGCGTGAAACCCCCTGCCCCGTCTGCAAGGGTGCGCGGCTCAAGCCAGAGGTATTAGCGGTGACGCTCGGTGGTAAAAATATTTGGCAGATCTGTGAACTCTCCATCGCGGAGTGTGCCCTCTTCCTGAAGAAGATCTCTCTGAACGCACGCGAGAAGAAGATTGCCGATCGCGTCCTCAAAGAGGTTCATGCTCGTCTGGGCTTCCTTCTGGATGTTGGTTTGGATTACCTCTCGCTCGAGCGTCCCGCCGCGACTCTCTCTGGTGGAGAAGCGCAGCGCATTCGACTCGCTACTCAAATTGGCTCCGGACTCACAGGAGTTCTCTACGTCCTTGACGAGCCGAGCATCGGGCTGCATCAGCGAGATAACCGTCGCCTCATCGAGACCTTAACCCGTCTTCGCGACCTCGGAAACACTCTGATCGTCGTTGAACACGATGAAGACACGATTCGCATAGCCGATTGGATTGTCGATATCGGGCCTGGTGCTGGCGAGCACGGTGGCAAGGTGGTCTCCTCTGGTGATTATCAAGCGTTAATCACGGCTCCGGAGTCAATCACAGGAGATTACTTGGCGGGACGGCGCTCTATCCCGATCCCTGCCGAGCGTCGCCCACGGGATGCAAAGCGTGCCCTCGTCGTTAAAGAAGCGAAAGAAAATAATTTGAAGAGCATTAGCGTTGCATTTCCTTTGGGACTCTTTGTGGCGGTAACCGGTGTTAGCGGTTCGGGAAAATCGACCTTAGTAAACGACGTCCTTTACTCGGTTCTTGCTAACAAACTCAATGGAGCGCGTATTGTTCCTGGTCGCCATCGCACCATCACAGGAATAGATCTCCTCGACAAGGTCGTCCACGTTGATCAATCTCCGATTGGCCGCACGCCGCGATCCAACCCAGCTACCTATACAGGAGTCTTTGACAAGATTCGCGCCCTCTTTGCTGAGACGACAGAGGCGAAAATTCGAGGTTATCAGCAGGGCCGCTTCTCCTTCAATGTAAAGGGAGGGCGCTGCGAAAACTGCGCCGGTGATGGAACGATCACGATTGAGATGAACTTCTTGCCTGATGTCTACGTTCCGTGCGAGGTCTGCCACGGCGCGCGCTACAACCGCGAGACTCTTGAGGTGCATTACAAAGGCAAGACAATCGCCCAGGTACTCGATATGCCGATTGAAGAGGCTTCACACTTCTTCGAATCCGTTCCGGCGATTGCACGCTATCTCAAGACTCTCAACGATGTCGGCCTCGGTTACGTCCGTCTCGGACAATCAGCTCCGACTCTTTCGGGGGGCGAGGCGCAACGCGTAAAGCTCGCTACCGAATTGCAACGTCGCTCGACCGGGCGCACCATCTATGTCCTTGACGAGCCAACCACCGGTCTGCACTTTGAAGATGTTCGCAAACTATTGATTGTCCTCAATCGACTGGTTGACTCTGGTAATACCGTTGTGGTGATTGAACATAATCTCGACGTTATTAAATCTGCCGACTGGGTCATCGACATGGGTCCCGAAGGGGGAGCAGGGGGAGGAACTGTTATCGCCGAGGGATCTCCGGAAGAAGTCTCTAAGGTTGCCGCGAGTTACACTGGAAAATTCTTGGCGGAAGTCCTGCGCTAGCCGTGAGTAACCCTGCGGATTACCGCCCCAGCAATATCCCCACCGAACCTGGGGTATACCGCTTCTACGATTCGCATGATCGTGTCATTTACGTTGGAAAAGCGAAAAATCTTAAGAACAGACTTAACTCCTACTTCGGCTCAAATCTGGCTGCGAAGACTTACCGCATGGTGCATACCGCGGTTCGGGTTGATTGGACGATCGTGGGCACTGAGATTGAGGCCCTTGCCCTCGAATTCACCTGGATTAAATCCTTTAACCCGCAGTTCAACGTGCAGTTTAAGGATGACAAGACATATCCCTACTTGGCGGTCTCTCTCTCCGAGGAGTACCCACGTCTCTTCGTTTCGCGACAGAAGCATGTTAAGGGCAATAGATATTTCGGCCCCTTCACAAATACTTGGGCTTTACGGGGAACAGTAGAGGTGCTGCAGCGCTCCTTTCCGGTGCGTGCCTGCACCCAAGCAAACTTCAATCGTGCTGTCGCGACCAAACGGCAATGCCTTTTGGGGGATATTGGAAAATGCTCGGCCCCATGTGTCGGCTGGATTTCACAGGACGAGCACACCAAGCTCGCCAAGAACTTGGTGGCTTACCTCGATAGAAATCCAACCGATATCGCCGAGTCGCTCCAACTCGATATGGAGCGCGCTTCTGCAAATGAAGAGTTTGAACTTGCTGCCAGGCTGCGTGACCAGCTGGAAGCGCTGGGTAAGACCACTGAATTTACTGAGACCTCGCTCAATAATAATTTCTCGGCAGACCTGATCGCGATTCACCAAGAGGTCACCCATGCCGCCGCTTCTCTATTTTCTATTCGTGCCGGAAGGATCATCGCCTCCCGCGCTTGGATTATTGATCTCTCGGATGTACTGGAAGAGGAAGATGTCATCTCTGCTGCCCTTGCCAAGATCTATATTGAGAGTAAGGCTCCCTCAGAGATTTTGGTTGATCGTGAGCCGAGTGATGCGGCTGCGGTAGCTGAATGGCTGGGAAGCATGGCAGGTCACAAGGTCAATATCACCATTCCACAGCGCGGGGACAAAGTTGAGATGATGCGAACAGTTGCTCGCAATGCCCACCAGGCACTCATTCAATACTTAAGTAAACGCTCCAACGATGTTGCTGTGGTCGGACGGGCTCTGGAAGAGATCCAAAGCGCCTTGGCTCTGGGCGAACTTCCACTTCGTATCGAGTGTTTTGATATTTCCAATATTCAAGGCAAACATATGGTGGCCTCCATGGTCGTCTTCGAAGATGGGCAACCAAAGAAATCTGATTACCGTCGCTTCGCCATCGATGACGATGCCGGCTTCGACGACACCCGCGCGATGAACCATGTCATCACTCGTCGACTCAAGCGCTATCTTGCAGAGCGCGAGGTCGATATCAACGAGTTAAAGATGCAAGGAGGAGCCCGACCTAAATTTGCTTATCCTCCGCAACTAATTGTCGTAGATGGTGGGGCTCCACAAGTCAGCGCTGCCTATCAAGCTCTCCTTGCCTTGGGTCTTGAAAAGATACCCCTAGTGGGCTTGGCGAAGAGGTTAGAGGAAGTTTGGCTACCTAATAGTCCAGATCCCATCATCTTGCCTAGGCACAGTGAAGGTCTCTACATGTTGCAGCGAGTGCGCGATGAGGCGCACCGCTTCGCCATCAACTTCCATCGCTCTAAGCGCTCGGCCGTGATGTTGGAATCTTTGCTCGATGAGATTCCACTTCTTGGAGAGGTACGCCGTCGTGCCCTCTTAGATCGCTTTGGATCGGTAGGTGCGCTGAAGAAGGCTACGATTGAGGAGATCGCGGCGGTTCCAGGAATCGGAGAGAAGATCGCAGGAATTATCGAAGCGGCGCTCCTTGCAAACAGATCCGAGATCTCAGTCGATCTGGGAACCGGGGAGATCCGCGGATAGACTCAGTGCCATGAATGGCAAGGTCGTGGTCATCACCGGTATGAGCGGGGCAGGTCGTTCGACCGTCGCACACGCCTTGGAGGATTTGGGTTGGTACGTTGTAGATAATCTGCCACCTGCGTTGCTAGCCAATCTATGCGAGATGGCCGCAAATAGCACCTCTCAAATTGCGGTAGTAATTGATGTCCGGGGTCGAGAGTTCTTTGGTAACCTCAGTAGCGCCCTTAATGAACTGGCAGATCGCGGCATCGACAGACAAGTTCTCTTTGTTGATGCAAATGATGATGTACTTGTTCGCCGCTTTGAATCCACTCGTCGGCCACACCCTTTGCAAGGCAATGATCGAATTGTCGATGGAATTGCCAAAGAGCGCGAGCGCCTGCGCGAAGTACGATCGGTGGCCGATGTACTTATTGACTCGTCATCTTTCAATATCCATCAATTGGAGCAGAAGATAGCCGAGCTCTTCGCAACATCCTCCACGGCAGATCTCCGCGTCAACCTCCTCTCTTTTGGATATAAATATGGAATTCCCGTGGATGCGGATCTCGTTATGGATTGTCGTTTCATTGCCAACCCACATTGGGATCCAGCCCTCCGGCCCCTTACTGGTTTAGATGCGGCAGTATCAGAGCGAGTATTGGGTACGGAAAATGTGCAAGATTTTCTCGCCAAATATCAATCTCTCTTTGAAACGATGGCCGCTGGATTTTTTCAAGAAGGTCGAAAATATCTCACCCTGGCGATTGGTTGCACAGGTGGAAAACACCGAAGCGTTGCAATTGCTGAGGAGCTGGCTCGCCTCTTCAATCAACGCGGTGTAGTAGGTCAACAACGCATAGAAGCGACGGCAATTCATCGCGATCTGGGACGTGAACTCTAAAGAATGGGTGAACAGAAAGTAGTTTCACTCGGCGGGGGACATGGTCTAGCTGCAACGCTGACCGCCCTGCGTGGCGTCACTTCGGAGATTACCGCCGTGGTAACTGTTGCAGATAACGGTGGCTCCAGCGGTCGACTTCGCAACGAATTTGGTTCGCTTCCCCCCGGAGATTTAAGAATGGCGTTGGCAGCTCTCTGCAGTGATGATGAATGGGGACGCGGTTGGGCAGAAGTAATGCAGTATCGCTTCCACGGTGGTGGAGAGTTGAGTGGTCATGCGCTCGGCAATCTATTAATGATGGCGTTATGGGATATGGATGGCGATGCGGTACGGGGCATCCGCCAAGTCGGAAATCTTCTGCGCATTGTTGGAGAAGTCCTACCGATGTCACTCGATCCATTGGATATTGAGGGCACTTTCAATACTTCGTATGGCAGAAAGATTGTTCGCGGCCAGGTAGAAGTTGCAACCACAAAAGGTCGGATCGAGTCGCTCCGCTTGATTCCCGAGAATCCACGAGTGACTCCACAAGTTTTGAGTGCACTGGGTAAGGCCGAGTGGGTCACGATTGGACCAGGTTCTTGGTTCTCCAGCGTGATGCCCCACCTGCTCTTGCCTGAATTGGCTCAGGCCGTAGTTGCCTCAGCTGCGAAACGAATTATGGTTCTTAACCTCCCAGAGCCGGATTCCGTAGATGAGTTTGCTGGTTCTTCAGCGGCTGACCATCTGGAGTTTATTCTGCAACATCTCCCGAAATTGCGAATTGATTACGCCATTGTTGATCCAAGTGCGAGCGAGAGCGCTCCAAAACTTAAAGGTTTGGTTGAGGGTTTGGGTGGGGAATTAGTGGTTGCGCCACTCTCTCAATCTCCAGGTAGTTACCACCACGATGTAAAAAAACTTCGCTCAGTTTTCGCCCACATTATGGAGTAAAGACTGCTTAGATTGCCGCATGGCGATGACTGCTTCAGTAAAGGACGAGCTGAGTCGACTCAACGTCTCCAAGCCATGTTGCCGGAAGGCCGAAGTATCTGCGCTCCTGCGCTTTGCTGGAGGGTTGCACATCGCATCGGGAAAGATTGTTATTGAAGTTGAGTTAGATACTGCGCAAGCTGCACGCCGATTGCGAAAAGATATTGCGGAGATTTATGGGCACGAGAGCGAACTCTCGGTCCTCTCTCCAAGCGGACTACGCAAGGGGAGCAGGTACGTAGTTCGCGTTGTCTCCGAAGGCGATGCCCTCGCTAGACAGGCAGGATTAGTTGATGGCAACGCCAGACCAATACGAGGCCTGCCTCCGCAGGTTGTTTCCGCCGGAATCTGCGATGCTGAGGCTGCCTGGCGTGGCGCCTTCCTCGCCCACGGCTCACTCACCGAACCTGGTCGTTCATCTGCTCTTGAAATTACCTGCCCTGGCCCCGAGGCGGCCCTGGCACTTGTGGGAGCTGCGCGCCGCTTAGGTATCGCTGCCAAGGCGCGCGAAGTTCGCAACGTGGATCGTGTCGTAATTCGAGATGGCGATGCCATCGGAGCACTCTTGACGCGGCTAGGGGCACACGAGAGTGTCCTGGCTTGGGAGGAGCGTCGGATGCGACGCGAGGTGAGGGCTACCGCTAATCGTTTAGCTAATTTCGATGATGCCAACCTTCGTCGCTCCGCTCGGGCCGCGGTAGCTGCCTCGGCTAGAGTCGCACGCGCCTTAGAGATTTTGGGTGATGAGATCCCGGGCCACCTCAAAGAGGCAGGTGAATTGCGCATTAACTTTGGGCAAGCGAGCCTAGAAGAACTGGGTTCACTCGCCGTTCCGCCCATGACAAAAGATGCAATTGCAGGGCGTATCCGCCGCCTCTTAGCGATGGCAGATAAGCGGGCTCACGATTTGGGGATCCCCGATACTGAGGCAGGGCTCACACCAGATTTATTGGCGGAATAGTCAGACTGATAGGATTTTCTCATCACAGTGTCGTGATGTTTCTTAGTGCCTATTGGGTAACCCATAATTGTAGAAGGCGGGATTAAAGTGGTTCGTGTTGGAATTAATGGATTTGGTCGTATTGGACGTAACTTCTTCCGGGCGGCTCTGCTCTCCGGCGCAGATTTTGAGATCGTTGGAATTAACGACCTCACCGATAATCACACTCTGGCTCACCTTTTAAAGTACGACTCCATTCTCGGCCCTCTAGGACTTCCAGTTACCTACACCGAAGATTCCATCACCGTGGGTGGCAAGACCATCAAAGTTTTTGCAGAGCGCGACCCAGCAAACTTGCCTTGGGCCTCTGTCAATGCAGATATCGTCATTGAGTCGACTGGCTTCTTCACCAAGGCCGCAGATGCGCAGAAGCACATCACCGCAGGCGCTAAGAAGGTCATCATCTCTGCTCCAGCAACCGATGAAGACATCACCATCGTTCTTGGCGTTAACCAGGATAAGTACGATCCTGCCGCTCACAACATCATCTCCAACGCATCGTGCACAACCAACTGTCTCGCTCCAATGGCGAAGGTCCTCGACGAGGAGTTCGGAATCGTTCGCGGCTTGATGACTACCGTTCACGCTTACACAAATGATCAGTCACTTCACGATCAGCCACACAAGGATCTCCGTCGCGCCCGCGCCGGTGCTCTCTCGATCATTCCTACATCGACTGGTGCAGCTAAGGCCATCAGCCTCGTCCTGCCTAACTTGAAGGGCAAGCTTGATGGGTATGCCCTGCGCGTACCAGTCCCAACAGGCTCTGCAACCGATCTCACCGTTGAACTCGCTCGCGAAGTTACCGCTGCTGAGATCAACGCAGCGATGAAGAAGGCTGCCGAAGGCGAGCTCAAGGGTTACCTGACCTACACTGAGGATCCCATTGTCTCCGCCGATATCGTCACCGATCCAAGCTCATGCATCTTCGATGCTGGCCTCACCAAGGTGATCGGCTCAACCGCAAAGGTTCTGGGTTGGTATGACAATGAGTGGGGCTATTCAAACCGCCTCGTTGATCTCGTTGCCTTTGTTGGTAAATCTCTCTAATGAGTTTTACTGCGCTTCAATCTATTGATGTTGCAGGAAAGAGAGTTCTGCTCCGGTGCGATCTCAACGTCCCTATTAAAGAGGGCGTTATTCGCGATGATGGTCGCATCCGGGCCTCGCTTCCTACTATCAACTACCTCGTTGATAATGGCGCAAGTGTCGTTATCACCGCCCACCTTGGTCGACCAAAGGGTGAGCGCAATCCTGATATGACCTTGGCGCCTGTTGCAGATCGTTTAAGCGAACTCTTAGGCAAGCCAGTTCTATTCTCATCAGCGATCGTTGGGGCAGAAGTAGATGCTAAGAAGGCGGCGCTGCAACCCGGTCAAATTCTTCTCCTCGAAAACATCCGCTACGAAGCTGCAGAGACTTCCAAAGATGAGGCGGAGCGTGCTGCTTTCGCCGCACAGCTCGCAACTGGGATGGATCTCTTTGTCAGTGATGGCTTCGGAGCTGTGCACCGCAAGCATGCATCTGTCTATGATGTTGCCAAGTTGCTTCCCAGCGCAGCTGGCTTCCTAGTTGCTGCCGAGATTGAGGTCTTAAAAAAGTTGACCGAAAACCCAGATCGCCCGTACGGGGTCGTTCTCGGCGGCGCGAAGGTTTCTGACAAGATCGGCGTCATCAAGAACTTACTTGGCAAGGTTAATGTCCTGGCCATCGGTGGCGGCATGCTCTTCACCTTCCTTGCAGCCGAGGGGCACGAGATCGGAAAGTCACTCGTCGAATTAGAGCTACTCGATGATGTCAAGAAGTTGTTGCAGGAGGCGAAAGATCTCGGGGTAGAACTTCTACTTCCAACAGATATCGTGGTTGCACCCACATTCGCGGCTGATGCACCGCCCACACTCGTGAGCGCATATGCCATACCTGCTGACCAGATGGGGCTCGATATCGGACCTGACTCTGCAGCGGCATTTGGCGCAGCGATTGAAAAGTGTCACACCGTTTTCTGGAATGGCCCAATGGGCGTCTTTGAATTTCCAAACTTCGCGAATGGAACCAAAGTTGTCGCAACCAGCCTGACTAAGGTGCAAGGTATCTCGGTTGTAGGCGGGGGCGATTCAGCAGCGGCTGTTCGGGCGCTCGGATTTTCCGATGATCAATTTGGCTATATCTCAACGGGTGGTGGAGCTTCGCTCGAATACCTCGAAGGAAAGGCCCTCCCAGGGATTGAGGTACTTAATAATGCGTAAGCCACTTATCGCCGGAAACTGGAAGATGAATCTCAATCATCTCGAGGCGATCGCGGTGACCCAGAAACTCTCGTACTCTCTAGAAGAGAAGGATTTCGATGCAGTTGATGTTGCGATCTTCCCTCCCTTCACTGATATCCGCTCTGTACAGACCTTGATCGATGGCGACAGACTCCGCCTCCTCTATGGAGCGCAGGATCTCTCACCAGAAGCATCGGGCGCCTTCACAGGGGATATCTCTGGCGGGATGCTCAATAAGTTGGGATGTGCATTTGTCTTGGTGGGACACTCTGAGCGTCGCACCATTCACGCAGAGAGCAGCGCTCTAGTGGCACGTAAGGCGAAAGCTGTGCTTGAGAATGAGATGGTTCCAGTGCTCTGCATTGGAGAAGATCTCTCCATCCGCGAAACTGGAAATCAGGTTGATTTCGTCGTCGCTCAACTCACTGAGTCCGTTCAGGGACTCCACAAGCCTGACCTGAAGAAGGTGGTCTTCGCGTACGAGCCCGTCTGGGCGATTGGGACCGGTAAGACTGCGACACCTGCCGACGCTCAGGAGGTCTGCGCTGCTATCCGCGAAGCTCTCAGATCCATTGGAAGTGACGAGATCGCCGCGGGCGCTCGAATTCTTTACGGCGGCTCAGTAAAGTCGGCCAATATCGTCGACATTATGCGTGAAGCTGATGTAGATGGCGTGCTGGTTGGGGGAGCGAGCCTTGATCCCGAGGAGTTCGCCCGAATCGCCAGGTACCACCGCGTCGCTACCGCTTAATTAGACGCTATCCTTAGCGCCTGACCCGAAGGGTCTGCAGCACCCACCTATTGCGTCTGAACCTGCTTCAAGCAGGTTCAGGAGGTAAGAAATAAAAGGAGCCGAATCGTGGTTTTAGCTTTATCAATCCTTCTTGCGATCACCAGCGTGCTGATGATCCTGCTGGTTCTGCTCCATAAGGGCAAAGGCAGCGGACTGTCGGACCTCTTTGGCGGCGGAATCTCCTCCACCTATGGTGGCTCTTCAGTTGTAGAGAAGAATCTCGACCGGATCACGATCGTGGTTGGATTCCTCTGGTTCGCAGGGGTTGTCTCTTTAGGTATCTATCTAAAGTAGTTCGGACTTTCGTTTTTCCTTGCATAACTAGTTTTCGAAGGAGTAAGAGATGGCAGGAAGTGCAATCCGCGGTAGTCGCGTCGGAGCTGGCCCAATGGGTGAGGCGGAGCGTGGCGAGGCGATAGCTCGCTTTCGTGTCTCATATTGGTGCGCTAATGGCCATGAGACTCGCCCATCTTTCGCTGAAGATGGCACTGTAACTATTCCTAACGAGTGGGATTGTCCTCGCTGCGGTTTTCCGGCTGGCCTCGACAAAGATAAGCCACCGAAGCCCGTTAAGAACGAGCCATACAAGACTCACCTCGCATACGTGAAAGAGCGGCGCACTGAGGCGGAAGCCGAGAAGATTTTGGGAGATGCTCTCGCCAAACTTCGCGGCGACGACTAATTCTTGGCTAACTCTTCCAACAAGAGAGCAAGGCCCAACTCGCGATTCTTTAAATGCAGGCGAAGCAGTGGGAATTTGCGATCCGATAACGCCTCTCCATCACCAAGGGCCTGGGCCATGAGCAGGGTGTGGAATGAGAAGTTCTGGTGTGGAATCGCCAGATCCCCTGTGTTCTCTCCGGTGATCTGCAAGAAGGCGCCATTGTGCTGACCCCCCTTGTGGAATTGTCCCGTGGAGTGCAAGAAGCGTGGACCCCAACCAAATGTTGTTCCCTTGCCACTGCGAGCGGCAACTATTTCACGCAACTTATTTGCCCCTTCATCAATTCCGCGGGAGAGATAAGCCATGATCGCTATGTAATGGCTGGAGTGCGCAAAGAAATCTTCGAGCTGGCCAGCCAAGTCGACGGCAGAAGAACTGCTGTATACGGCGAGTAGCTCATTCTCGAATGCTGGTTTGAAGTGTGGAACCTTGCCATCGTTCCATGTCGAGAGCAGCGCACCCGTGCGTTCTTTGGCTTCAGTGACATTGGGCTGGTTGAATGGATCGACCTTGAGGCTGTAGCCCAGGAGCGCAGTAACCCACTCCCACAAAATAAATTGTTCGCCAAGTGATCCAGTAACTACGAGATCAGCGCTGCCTCCTTCACGAAAGCCAATCTTCAGTCCAGCACCTGCAATAGGGGAAGCAGCAGATTCAATTGCGATCGGTAGGCGGCCGGTCTGGTTCTTACCAGTGGACTCAGCAATGAGTTGCTCGATCCAATCGGAGATTCCAGGAAGATCTGAGTCGGAATCGAAGAACGCTACGTTCTGTTCTCCCTTATCAAAGATAGTTGCTGCCAGTTGAATTGCTGCAGAGCCCGGAAGTACAAACTTCTCTGCTGCAGAGGCCGCGTCATCCAACAGAATTGACGCGTCGACCCCAATGAGAGCTGCCGGAACCAGACCGAAAGCCGAGAGCGCGCTGTATCGGCCACCGACATTGGGATCTGCATTGATAACTCGCAGTCCATCGGCGCGCGCAGACTTATCAAGTGGTGAACCTGGGTCGGTAACAATCACAAAGTGATCGGCAGGATTTAACCCAGCGTCGACAAACAGATTAGTGAAGAAGGCTTTATGAGAGGCGGTCTCAATAGTAGAACCCGATTTTGATCCAACAACCACGAGAGTGTGTGCGAGGTCTGCCGGAATAGCAGCGTTGATCTGATCAGGGTCAGTAGTATCCAAGACGGTAAGTGACTTCTTATAAGTCTTTGCAATTACCTCCGGAGCAAGTGATGAACCACCCATACCTGCGAGGACGATCGAGGAGATTTCGCGAGAGCGCGCCCATGCCGTGAGCGCATCCAACTCTGGGAGCAGCGCGCGTGAACTGGTCGGTAGATCAATCCAATTGAGTCGAACTGCGGCTTCGGCCTCCGCGTCAGCCCCCCACAGGGTGTGATCTTTGGCTGCTAGACGATCCACGATCGCAATGAGCGAATTTGTTGTCTCTTCTGTTGCGATAGAGAGTGCTGCACCTGAAACCGAGATCATTTATGCCACCGCGCTTACATTGTCTAGGAGTTCTTGCCAGGCATCGGCAAATTTCTTGACACCATCCTTCTCGAGGAAGGCCACAACATCTTCGAAGTCAATTCCCGCAGCGGGTAGCGCTGCAAAGTGAGCGTGTGCCGAGGCGATAGCAGGAGTAATTGTGTCGCCACGAACTGCTCCATGCTCACGAACCTCGTTGAGAGTTCCTTCGGGCATCGTATTTACGCAATTTGCTGCTACCAGTTCAATCACGTATCGCGTTGAGTCGTATGCCTTATCTTTCACGCCGGTAGATGCCCACAAAGGACGTTGTTGATTTGCGCCTTGCTCGACCAAGCTCTTCCAGCGCTGCGAGGCGATCACGTCAAGGTAAGCCTCATAGGCGAGAACAGCGTTGGCTATAGCCGTTTGACCTCGTAGTGGGGATCCTGCCCCAATTGCATCAAGGCGCTTATCAATTTCAGTGTCAATACGAGATACGAAGAAGGAAGCGACTGAATGGATATCAGTAATGGAATGGCCAGCAGCCAGTCGATCTTCTAGTCCGCCCATGTAAGCATCCATAACCTTGAGGTAGCGCTCCACTGAGAAGATCAAAGTTACGTTGATGCTAATTCCAGCCGCGGTGAGCTCACGAATTGCAGGGAGCCCCTCCAACGTTGCAGGAACTTTCACAAGGAGATTTGGACGATTTACTAACTGCCAAAGTGACTTCCCCTGCTCGACGGTTGCCGCTGTCTCATGAGCCAAGAAGGGATCGACCTCAATACTCACGCGTCCATCTACATGGCCCGACGAGTTGAAAGTATCGAGGAAGAGATCGCAGGCGGATTTAACGTCAGAGGTCGTCAACGTAGTGACGATAGAGGCGACGCTCTCACCTTCGACTTTGAGTGCAAGTACATCATCCTTGTAAAGCGCTGAACCTTTAATTGCGGCAGAGAAGATACTTGGATTTGTGGTTACACCAACGACGTTAGAACCACTAATAAGCGCAGCCAAACTGCCGCTCTGTAAGCGATCTCGGGAAAGATCGTCGAGCCAGATGGATACTCCTGCAGCGCTCAAATCTTGGAGGTGTGATGACATTACTTGCCCGCCTTCGCAATTGATTCTTTGGCAGCCAATGCGACCGCCTCTGGTGTGAACCCGAACTCTTTAAAGAGAATTCCCGCAGCAGCCGATGCTCCGAAGTGATTTAAACCGATACTCACTCCTGCGTCGCCTACGTATTCGCGCCAGCCAGCTGTTACGCCGGCTTCAACACTGACACGGGCCCGAACCGAACTAGGCAAGACAGACTCTTGATATTCCGAGCTGGTCTCCGCAAACCACTCTAAGCACGGAGCGCTGACAACGCGCGTTGCAATTCCATCGGCCGTCAAGATCTCCTTCGCTGCGATCGCTAGAGCAACTTCAGATCCTGTAGCAATAAGAATGACATCTGGAGTGCCGGAAGTATCGCTCACCACATAAGCACCCTGGGCCACACCTTCAGCGCTGGCGAAGATTGTGCGATCAATAACCGGCAGGTTCTGCCGTGATAGTGCAAAGCCAGCTGGCTTTCGACGGGTGATCACCTCGCGCCAAGCGATCGCGGTCTCGTTCGCGTCTGAAGGTCGAATTACGGCTAGGTTGGGGATGAGGCGCAATGAAGCGACGTGCTCAACTGGTTGGTGGGTAGGACCATCTTCACCGAGTCCGATGGAGTCGTGAGTCCAGACGAAGGTGACAGGAAGATTCATGAGGGCGGCAAGACGCACAGAGCCACGCATGTAATCGCTGAACACCAGGAAAGTTCCGCCGAAAGGTTTGGTCAAACCGTGCAGTGCGATGCCATTGAGAATTCCACCCATAGCATGCTCGCGAATTCCAAAGTGAATTAAGCGACCGTATGGATCGGCGTTCTCCATCTCACTTGAAGCTGGCAAGAAGGATTTGCTGCCATCAATGGTGGTGTTATTGCTTCCAGCTAAATCTGCTGAACCGCCCCAGAATTCTGGGAGTACTGATGCGATAGCGCTGATGACTTTCCCTGAAGCAGAGCGCGTTGCCACATCTTTGCCTGCCGGGAAGACTGGAAGAGCGGCCTGCCAGCCCGCAGGAAGGGTGTGATTGCGCAAACGCTCAAGAACCTCTGCGCGCTCTGGGTTCTTCTCTTTCCAGAGTGCAAATTCTTCATTCCACGCTGCATGCGCAGCTTGACCGCGTTCGATAACTTGGCGCGTATGGGCGAGAACTTCTTCAGGAACGATGAAACTTTCCGCAGGATCAAGGCCCAGCAGAACCTTCGTTGCGGCAATTTCATCTGCGCCGAGAGCTGAACCATGAGAGCCTTCCGTGCCACGGGCAGTTGGCGCAGGCCAGGCGATAACGCTGTGCATCCTGATGAGAGTTGGGCGATCGACAACTGCCTCAGCTGCGATCATCGCCTCTTCTAGCTTGACGCGATCCACGTTCCCATCACTCAGGGCTTGAATTTCAATCACGTGCCAGCCGTAGGCGCGATAACGAGCGGCAACATCTTCGGTAAATGCCACGTGGGTATCGCCCTCAATAGAGATGCGATTATCGTCGTAGATCATCTTCAAGTTATCGAGCGCTTGCGTTCCAGCAAGTGATGATGCCTCTCCGCTAATGCCCTCTTCAAGATCACCATCAGAACAGATCACCCAAATGTTGTGATCGAAGAGGGATGTTGAACTTTCAGGGTCGAGTAGCCCCTTTTCGAAGCGGGCCGCCATCGCCATTCCAACTGCATTCGAGACGCCGGCTCCCAAGGGACCAGTAGTCGTTTCTACGCCATTGGTGTGACCGTACTCAGGATGGCCAGGGGTTAACGAGTTGTGTGTGCGGAATGACTTGAGATCATCGAGCGATAGACCATAGCCCGATAAGAAGAGTTGAATGTAAAGGGTCAGAGAGGAGTGACCACAGGAGAGAACAAATCGATCTCGTCCAAGCCATGCTGAATCGGATGGATCATGACGTAAGAAACGCTGAAAGAGCGTGTATGCAACTGGCGCAAGGGACATCGCAGTTCCAGGGTGACCGTTGCCAACCTTCTGAACGCTATCCATAGCTAAGGCTCGGGCGATTGCTACCGCACTATCGTCTGTTGGGCTCCAGGTATTGCGTTCCATTGCGAGTTATCTCCCTATTTCCATACTGTCTATTGTTAACTCTCGAACGTCCTTGTTCGTCAAAGTCCTGATTAACTGTTGATTAACGGCTGGCGACTAAATGCATTGGCCTTGAAGGCGATGTTCCACACGGAGAGCCAGATCAATCCAGCTCCGAGTAAGTGCGCGGCGACAAGTGCTTCAGGCAGGTGAGTGAAATATTGGATGTAACCAATCAAGCCCTGTCCCAGACAGATTGCCAAGAAGAGAAGGACCTTCTTACCGATGAAGGATTGGATGGGTAGCGGCTCGGAAACCTTGATGACGAGGAAGAGCGCAATGGTGAGGCCGATCAATGCGATTACAGCGTCTGCGTGAATCCATGAGATCGTGCGCGGATCGATGTGATAGCGCTTGGCTTGAATATCACCGGCATGCGGACCGGATCCAGTAACAACTGTTCCAAGGGTGATGACGATGAGACTGAGGAGCGTCACGCTGCGAATCAATAGTCGAGTAGTGGGCAATACGTCGGTGCGCGCTTTGGCATAGATGCGTTCGCGCAGCGAGAGAGTTGGAGGAATCAATGCGATGGATAGTAAGAAGTGAGCTGAGACGGTAAAGGGGTTGAGCTTTGTAAGAACCGTAATCCCGCCCAGCACGATCTGAGCGACAATCCCCACGATTTGGGTGAGGGCGAGCAGCCGGATCATCTTCCAGTCTCCGCGCCCTTTGCCCCAACGGAAAGCTCCGATAACAGCCGCGATGACCGCGATTACCAAGAGAACCGTCAATAGGCGATTTCCAAATTCAATCCACGAGTGCAGGGTGCCCTGAGCCTGATGGGGGACCGGAGCAATCGAACCCGATACGCACTGCGGCCAGGTGGGGCAGCCGAGTCCCGAACCTGTGAGTCTGACAGCGCCTCCGGTGAGGATGATTCCTACTTGCAGGATGACGAGCGCCGTGTAGATCAGGCTGGCTAGATTCACCTGCCTAGCCTATTGCCTTGCGGCTGGGAGCCTCGATTCTCCTCGGGAGATCCCGATATCTCCGATTGGCGGAATGGACGGAATTACGCAACACTTCTGTTGTGAAAAAGAGCGAGGATAAGACCAGAGATTTGGTTGCCCGCACTATTCTTGAAAATGGACCACAGAGCGCCGCTGAGCTCGCCGAGCGCTTGCAACTGACGCCAGCTGGTATCCGCCGCCACTTAGATCTCCTCATCGAAATTGGGATTTTGGAACCGCGCGAACCCCACCGAGTTGCGACCTCCCTCCGCGGTCGCGGTCGACCATCGAAGGTATTTGTCATCACCGATCTGGGTCGTGAAAAATTTGAGCATTCTTATGACGATCTCGCCCTCTCGGCACTGCGCTTCCTCGATACCCTCGAAGAGCCTGGTCTGGTCGGCGCTTTTGCGGCGAGTCGGGCGAATGACATCGAGCGTCGGGTAACCAAGGCGGCAGAGGGAGCGAACTCACAGGCAAAGAAGGTCGCTGCGCTCGCCGACTTTTTAAGCGCCGAAGGGTACGCCGCAGAGAGCAAGACCACCCCTGCTGGAGTTCAACTCTGTCAACATCATTGCCCTATCGCGCACGTAGCTTCTGAATTTCCCCAACTCTGTGAGGCAGAGACTGAAGCTTTCTCCCGCCTGCTTGGAACACATGTCCAGCGTTTAGCAACCATCGCCCATGGCGATGGCATCTGCACGACTTTTATACCCGCAACGCATTCACTGCAGAAGAGCGTTTCATCTAAGAAAAAGGGAGCACGAGCATGAGCGATACAACTCTCCATCCAGAACTCGATGGAATCGGAACCTACGAGTACGGCTGGTCAGATTCAGATGCAGCTGGCACCAATGTAAAGCGTGGTCTCGACGAAGATGTTGTGCGCGATATCTCGGCAAAGAAGTCAGAACCACAATGGATGCTCGATCTGCGGCTCAAGGGACTCTCGCTTTTCGAGAAGAAGCCAATGCCATCATGGGGTTCGGACCTCTCTGGAATTTTCTTTGACACCATTAAGTACTTCGTGCGCTCTACTGAGAAGCAGGCAACTTCGTGGGAAGAGTTACCTGAAGATATTCGCAATACCTACGATCGCCTTGGAATTCCCGATGCTGAAAAGAATCGCCTTGTTGCAGGTGTTGCCGCTCAGTATGAGTCTGAAGTGGTCTACCACTCAATCCGCGAAGATCTCGAAAAGCTTGGCGTAATCTTTGTAGATACCGACACCGGTTTACGCGAACACGAAGAGCTCTTTAAGGAGTACTTCGGAACTGTCATTCCAGTCGGCGATAACAAGTTTGCCGCTCTCAATACCTCAGTCTGGTCTGGGGGCTCATTTATCTACGTCCCTAAGGGTGTACACGTTGATATTCCTCTTCAGGCTTACTTCCGCATCAACACCGAAAATATGGGTCAATTCGAACGTACCCTGATCATTGCTGATGAGGGTTCATACATTCACTACGTAGAAGGTTGCACTGCACCTATCTACTCCTCAGACTCATTGCATTCAGCTGTTGTTGAGATCATCGTGAAGAAGAATGCCCGTGTCCGTTACACGACGATCCAGAACTGGTCGAACAACGTTTATAACCTAGTCACCAAGCGTGCTACCTGTGCTGAGGGTGCAACCATGGAGTGGATCGATGGAAATATTGGCTCCAAGGTCACGATGAAGTATCCAGCTGTCTTTCTTATGGGTGAGCATGCGAAGGGTGAAACTCTCTCCATCGCCTTTGCTGGCGAAGGCCAACATCAAGATGCCGGTGCAAAGATGGTGCATGCTGCTCCGTATACGTCGTCGACAATTATCTCAAAGTCAGTGGCGCGCGGCGGAGGACGCACTTCGTATCGCGGCTTAGTTCAGGTGCAACCCGGTGCGCATCACTCTAAGTCCACCGTAAAGTGCGATGCGCTACTAGTCGACACGATCTCGCGCTCTGACACTTACCCCTACGTTGATATTCGTGAAGACGATGTTTCGATGGGACACGAGGCGACCGTCTCCAAAATTAGCGACGATCAACTGTTTTATCTCATGTCGCGGGGTCTCTCCGAGGACGAAGCCATGGCGATGATTGTCCGTGGATTTATCGAGCCGATCGCGCGCGAACTTCCAATGGAATACGCCCTTGAACTTAATCGTTTGATCGAACTGCAAATGGAAGGCGCTGTTGGCTAATGTCTCTCGCAACAACTACTAATTACTTAACTCCCACGGGACGCGAGGAGCCCTGGCGCTTTACTCCTCTTAATCGTCTCGCTGGGTTGCAGGATCAGGCTGTAGAACTGCACGATCGCATCTCTCTGGAGCCCGCTGATATTCCTTTCGGGGTTTCCATCACTGTCGAGGATGCCGCTTCCTTCCCGCCACTCTCAGAGAGTGAGGACCAAGTAGTACAACGCGTCCGCGAGAGCGCCTCGAAAGTCTTGGTGATTTCGATTGCAAAGGATGCGGAGATTGGCACTCCCATCATTCTTACGCGCAAAGTTTTGGAGATGGCTGCTGAAGCTTCGCGCGTTCAGATAAACGCAGGCCTCCACAGTCGCGCAACTATTGTTATTTCAAATGCGGGGGATGGGGTATTCGCTGAGGATATTGAACTCAACCTCGAACCCGGATCCAACCTGCGCTTCATCACCCTGCAGGAGTGGTCGACTAAAGCTGTGCATGTTGCGCGCCACCACGCGATAATCGCTAAGGACGCCACATTTACCTCATATGTCGTAACAGTCGGTGGCTCCCTCGTGCGCCTCTTACCGACCGTTGAGTACACCGGTCCGGGCGCAAGTGCCGAACTCTTCGGACTCTACTTTGCAACTGATGGTCAGCACCTTGAGCATCGCGTTCACGTTGAGCATGGTGTTCCGGGAGCGAAGTCCCGAGTCAACTACAAGGGCGCACTCAATGGTGACTCTGCCCGCACCGTCTGGATTGGCGACGTATTTATTAAAGCCGCGGCTCAGGGTACGGATACATACGAGCTCAACCGCAACCTGTTGCTCTCTGATGGTGCGCGCGCGGATTCAGTGCCAAATCTAGAGATCGAAACCGGAGATATTGTGGGTGCTGGCCATGCGAGCACCACAGGTCGTTTCGACGATGAGCAACTCTTCTATTTGATGTCTCGCGGAATTCCATCTGAAGAGGCACGCCGCCTTGTGATTCGCGGATTCTTCTCCGAGATCGTCTCTAAGTTGGCACTGCCGGAGGTTGAGGAGCGGATCATGAGCCGGATCGATAATGAACTAGCGACGGTGCGGATATGACCCAGATCGCATTTGATTCCCTATTACCGGGGAAGCCTGTAGCGCTTGAGGTTGATGGAAAGCCCGTTTGTATCGCTCGCGTTGGCGATGAGGTCTTTGCAATCTCAAACATCTGTTCACACTCGTATGCCGAACTATCAGATGGCGAGGTAAAAGGCTTTGCAATCGAATGCTGGCTACACGGTGCGGACTTTGATTTACGGACCGGGGAAGCACTTACGCTGCCAGCAACTGAAGCAATTGAAACTTTTAGCGTTACTCGCGATGGAAACGATTTAACTATTAGCCCTAAGACGAAGGAGAAGTAAATGAGCACACTAGAGATAAAGGGACTGCATGTCTCTGTTGTCACCGAGGAGGGCTCTAAAGAGATTCTTCGTGGCGTAGATCTGACGATTAAATCAGGTGAGGTACACGCCATCATGGGGCCTAACGGTTCAGGTAAATCTACCTTGGCATATTCGATTGCTGGCCATCCCAAGTACACCATCACCTCTGGCTCTGTGACCCTGGATGGTGCAGATGTTCTCGCTATGACCGTTGATGAGCGCGCCAAGGCTGGTCTCTTTCTCGCGATGCAATATCCCGTTGAGGTACCTGGCGTCTCAGTCTCCAACTTCCTTCGCACAGCTGTTACCGCGATTCGCGGCGAGGCTCCAAAGGTCAGAACGTGGGTCGGTGAGGTCAAAGAGGCGATGTCAGTTCTCTCGATGGATCCTGCATTCGCCGAACGCAACGTCAACGAGGGATTCTCTGGTGGCGAGAAGAAGCGCCACGAAATTCTGCAGATGGAGCTCTTGAAGCCAAAGATCGCGATCCTTGATGAGACCGATTCTGGTCTTGACGTTGATGCGCTTCGTATCGTCTCCGAAGGCGTGAACCGAGTGAAAGAGAATCAAGATCTTGGAATCATGCTCATCACCCACTACACCCGCATCTTGCGTTACATCAAGCCTGACTTTGTTCATGTCTTTGCCGGTGGTCGAATCGTGGAAGAGGGCGGACCTGAATTGGCCACGAAGCTCGAAGAGAATGGCTATGCAGAGTACGTCACTGCTTAAAGATGAATCCACCCTTTGATGTAGCTGCGATCAAGAGCGACTTCCCCATCTTTGAAGAGAAGATGCGCGGGGGAAAACGTTTGGTCTTCCTTGATAGTGGGGCGACCAGTCAGAAGCCGTGGGCGGTGATTAATGCAGAGCGAGATTTTTACACCAAACATAACGCTGCAGTGCATCGTGGTAGTTACTACTTAGCCGAGCAGGCAAGCGCTGCCTACGAGGGTGCTAGGCAGAGCGTCGCCGACTTCCTCTCGGTTGATAGCGATGAAGTTATCTTTACCAAGAGCGCGACCGAAGGTCTCAACCTGTTGGCGACCTCTTTCGAGAGAAGCGCAGGCCAACTCGGTATCCGAGCGGGCGATGAGATCGTTGTATCGGAGTTAGAGCACCACGCAAACCTCTTACCTTGGCAGCAGTTAGCCAAGCGCACCGGAGCCGTCCTCAAATGGTTCTCCATGAATCTAGATGGCTCTTTGGACCTCACCAATATAGATGAAGTTATAACCGAGAAGACCAAAGTTGTTGCCATAACCCATCAATCAAATGTCTTAGGATCAGTTCCAGATCTACCACCGATTATCGCTGCCGCGCACGCAGTGGGTGCACGCTTCGTCTTAGATGCCTGCCAATCGATTCCACACATGCCTGTTGATGTCCGCGCGATGGGAGTCGATTTTCTTACCTTCTCAGGGCACAAAGCTGCTGGGCCAACCGGCATTGGAGTTGTCTGGGGACGGGCCGAGCTTCTCAATCAGATGGAGCCTTATTTGTATGGCGGTTCCATGATCGAGTCAGTGACAATGACCGACTCAACATGGGCTGCAATTCCACGTCGCTTCGAAGCTGGCGTGCCAAATATGGCCCAGGCTGTCGGCCTGGAAGCGGCTCTTAAATACCTCTCCAATATTGGACTTCCAAATATTCACTCATGGGAGATGACCCTTACCGAGTACGCCCTTAGGGGTCTCCAAGAGATCGAAGGGGTTCGCGTGCTCGGGCCACAAAGTATGCAAGCTCGCGGGGGAGTTATCTCCTTCGTAGTTGACGGCCTACATCCCCACGATGTGGGACAGGTGATGGATCAATATGGCGTGGCAGTTAGAACGGGCCATCACTGCGCTTGGCCGCTAATTCGCAAGCTTGGCGTCGTAGGCACAACTCGTGCCTCTTTTTATCTGTATAACGATCTCTCAGATGTTGATGTTCTCCTCGAGTCTGTAATCGGTGCTCGAGATTACTTTAGGAAGCGCTAATGGAACTCGATTCGCTCTATCAAGAGGTGATCCTCGATCACTACAAGAAGCCACATAACAAGGGTCTGCCTGTCGGCGAGATTCAAGTGCATCACGTCAATCCCAACTGCGGAGATGAGATCACTCTTAGCCTCTCGATCAAAGATGGGGTTGTCGAGGACTTAATCTGGGATGGGGTTGGTTGCTCGATATCCCAGGCGAGCGCCTCCATCATGAGTGATTTAGTGAATGGAAAGTCTGTGGCGCAGGCTGGAGTTGCTCTCCGTGAATTTACCGAGTTGATGCAGAGCAAGGGGAATATATCTGGCGACGAGGAAGTTTTAGAGGATGCGATCGCGTTAGCGGGTGTCTCTAAATTCCCAGCACGAGTAAAGTGCGCGTTATTGAGTTGGATGGCATTTAAGGATGCAGCGATTCAGAATGGAGCAGAGATATGAGTCAGCAGTTAGCTACTTTGGATGAGGTAACCGAGGCCCTCAAGGATGTCATCGACCCAGAATTGGGTATCAACGTCGTGGATCTCGGTCTCGTCTACGAGATGAGCGTCAACGCCGAGAATGTTGCTGTGCTAGATATGACCCTTACTTCAGCAGCCTGCCCTCTGCAGGATGTCATCGAAGATCAAGCTCGTCAGGTGCTCGCCGATATAACGTCGGATGTGCAGATCAATTGGGTGTGGATGCCACCTTGGGGTCCGAACAAGATCACAGACGATGGGCGCGAGCAACTGCGCGCCATCGGGTTTACTGTCTAACTTTTATTAAGGATAACTTATGTCGATGGGTGCCAGGGGTGGCGGTGGCGGGGCGCGATCTGCGATGCGCTCACTAACGCGAGATCCTGCTGTTAAGGATATGAAGCTCAAACCAGATACCCTGCGCCGTATCTGGGAATTTGCCAAACCATTCAAGCTCTACCTTTTTCTCTTCCTGCTGACGATCATCGCCGACTCCTTTCTTACTGTCGCCACGCCGCTTCTTCTCAAGAATTTGATTGATAAAGGTGTGATTCCTCGCAATGGCACCGTGGTCACCGAACTTGCAGCCATTGTCGCCGTAATTGCTCTGGTCGATACTGGTGTGAATCTCATCTCAAGGTGGTACTCATCGCGCATCGGTGAAGGTCTGATCTACGAGATGCGTACACAGGTATTTGCACATATTCAGAAGCAGTCGATTGCCTTCTTCACTCGAACGCAGACCGGTGCCCTCATCTCACGCATCAACTCCGACGTTATGGGAGCGCAGAACGCCTTCACTGACACGCTCTCAGGCATTCTGAGCAATATCCTCACGCTCACTCTTGTCGCAGCCGCGATGATCACACTTTCGTGGCAGATAACAGTGGCATCGCTGCTCTTGCTTCCGCTCTTCTTGATTCCGACCAAGTGGGTGGGTAAGAAGATTCAAGGGCTGACCCTGGCATCTTTCACTCTTAATGCCGAAATGGCTTCGACTATGACCGAGCGCTTCAATGTCTCCGGTGCTCTGCTGGTCACGCTCTACGGAGAGCCCGCTCGCGAGAAGGAGAGTTTTCGACTGAAAGCTCGCCGAGTTGCTGACATTGGCATCCAAACTGCAATGCTCAATCGCATCTTCTTTATGACCATCACAACTATTGCAGCGATCGCATCCGCCTTGGCCTACGGAATTGGCGGCCACCTTGCGATATCTGGCGCCATCACCGTGGGATCGCTGCTGGCGATTACTACTCTTTTGGCTCGCCTCTATGGTCCTCTCACCTCGCTCTCTAATGTGCGAGTTGATGTCATGACGGCTCTCGTCTCATTCGAAAGAGTCTTTGAAGTTCTGGATTTACAGCCCATGGTGCGCGATCGCGATGACGCGCACGCTATTGCTTCTACTCGCCCCTCGATCACATTCGACCATGTGCAATTTGCATACCCAAAGGCGAGTGAGATCTCACTTGCTTCGCTGGAGTTGGCCGCGAAGAAAGAGATGGTGGATTCAGGAGTTGTTCTGCAAGATATCTCCTTCTACTGCGCTCCTGGGACTTTCACGGCGATAGTTGGACCATCCGGTGCAGGAAAGAGCACGATTTCAGGTCTCGTTCCACGACTCTACGATGTCACTCAAGGTTCGATTCAAATCGATGGAGTAGATGTTCGCGAATTGACTCTTGCATCTTTGCGCAATGAAATAGGAGTGGTCACACAAGATTCCCATATGTTTCACGACACTATCGAAGCCAACCTTCTCTATGCGAAGAACGATGCTACTGAAACTGAAATTCAGGCCGCGTGTGAGGCGGCTCAAATCTGGTCCTTTATTCAATCCCTTCCCAATGGGCTCGATACGGTGGTAGGAGAGCGAGGCCATCGTTTAAGTGGAGGCGAAAAGCAGCGTTTGGCTATTGCACGTTTGCTCCTCAAAGCGCCAAGCATCGTCATTCTGGATGAGGCAACTGCTCACCTAGATTCTGAAAATGAAGCCCTCGTTCAAGAAGCTCTTGAAGTTGCACTAGAAGGTCGAACCAGCATCGTGATTGCGCACAGACTTTCGACGATCCAGAAGGCCGATCAAATCCTGGTTTTAGAGTCGGGAAGAATCGTGGAGCAGGGAACGCACGAGTATCTGGTTGGTTTACGCGGGCTCTATTTCGATCTCTACCAACGACAGGTTTTAAATTCCGCCCTGTAACAGATCCTTTGAATTGCCCGGAATCTGCCTTCTCTGCACTCCCATGAGAGAGTTTGGTCCCGAGGAATTTTCCCGGCCGGCATTAGCTAAAACGACGGCCACATAAGGGAGGAATACTGCTCCGGCCATTGAGATCCAGCGATACGGATTGGGAAGGAAGATTGAGGCTATAAAGCAGGCTGTTCTGATCATCATGGAGAGGAAGTAGCGACGTTGTCTACCGCGCTGATCTTGCGAGAGTGGGTCAAGAGCGCTCGTGATGACTACCGGTGTCTGCTTCTTTCCGGATTTGGCGCCGTCTCTAAACATGGCTAAAGAGTAGAGGTGACGACCCTTTCGCGCCTCTTTTAACTACGCATCAGTAGCAGTTAGCCTGCTCCTATGACATCGAAGGCTGAAGGTCCGCGGATTGTTTTTGTGACCGGAGGCAATCGCGGGATTGGGCTTTCGATTGCTCGCTCCTTCGCCAAAGATGGAGATCTGGTGATTGTGTCCTATCGCACAGGCGGTGCACCAGATGGACTCGTTGGGGTGCAGATGGATGTCACTAGCCAAGAGAGCGTCAACGCAGCCTTCGCCGAGATTGAAGCGAAGTACGGCTCGGTCGATGTGCTGGTAGCAAATGCCGGAATTACCCGCGATGGGCTCACGATGCGTATGAGTGAAGAAGATTTCACTGCGGTCGTTGAAACCAATCTGACTGGGACATTTAGAACCGCGCAGAAGGCCATTGCGCCGATGATGAAGAAGCGCAGCGGACGGGTGATTTTCATCGGATCGGTCGTTGGACTTTTAGGATCTGCCGGTCAGGTGAATTACGCCGCTACTAAGAGTGGTCTCGTTGGGATGGCCAGAGCGCTGGCTCGCGAATACGGCTCCCGTGGGTTGACCTTCAATGTGATTGCGCCCGGCTTTGTTGAAACCGATATGACGGCAGAGCTCAGCGAGTCGCTGCGCGAAAAGTATGTGGGAGCAATTCCCCTGGGCCGCTTCTGTTCGCCGGAGGAAGTCGCTGCAGTCGTTAAATTTGTCGCCTCTCCAGAGGCTAGTTACATAACAGGAGCAGTTATTCCGGTCGACGGAGGAATGGGAATGGGTCACTAATGGGACTACTTACTGGCAAGAACATTTTGGTGACGGGAGTCCTCACAGATAGCTCCATTGCTTTTCACATCGCCAAACTCGCTCAGGAAGAGGGCGCTAATGTAGTTCTGACGGGCTTTGGACGCGGGCTTAGTTTGACCACTCGAATTGCTGGACGCCTGCCTCATCCTGCTCCCGTCATTGAACTCGATGTCACCAACAAGGAGCATTTGGCGGCTCTCTCCGGTGAAGTGAAAAAGTATCTCCCGCACCTTGATGGAGTAGTCCACTCCATCGGATTTGCTCCACAAGCAGCGCTCGGCGGCAATTTCCTCAATACCGAGTGGGAAGATGTCGCTATCGCAGTCCACACCTCAACCTTCTCTTATAAGTCTCTTGCAATGGCTGTTCGTGATCTCTATCCCGAGAGTGGAGCAAGCATCGTAGGTCTCACCTTCGACGCCACGGTCGCATGGCCAAAATATGACTGGATGGGCGTCGCCAAGGCAGGTCTTGAATCTGCCAATCGCTACTTGGCCCGAGATTTGGGTGCGGACAATATTCGCGTCAACTTGATCGCGGCTGGCCCCTTGGCCACGATCGCGGCTAAATCGATCCCTGGTTTTGAGGAGTATCAAGAGGTGTGGAACGCCCGCTCGCCTTTGGCCTGGGATTTCACCGATCCAGAGCCCTCCGCCCGTGGTGCGGTAGCCCTGCTATCGGATTGGTTCCCGAAGACAACGGGCGAGATCATCCATGTAGATGGTGGAGTCCACGCAATCGGGGGATAGCCACCGATTTCTCCCTTTGCGCGCCTTCGGGGTATCCTTACCCCAACAAGTGGAGTTCGTCGCTCCCACCTCATCGGCCTTGGCTGATTGGTCAAGAAGATACCCACCCATATTTGGGGGGTCTGTTTTTGCGCGCGACTTACCCCTCTTGTAAAAGCATTCTTTTCTAGAGAGGAAGAGTTATCAGCGCCGAACAAAGAATCAACGATCGAATCAGAGCCTCAGAAGTTCGTCTGATCGGTTTCTCTGGTGAGCAGGTCGGAATCGTAGCTACCGCTACTGCCCTTTCCATGGCAGAAGAGGTTGGACTAGATCTCGTAGAAATCTCCCCAGATGCCAAACCGCCCGTATGCAAGATCATGGATTTCGGAAAGTATAAGTACGAGATCGCACAGAAGGCACGCGAGGCCAGGCAGAACCAGACCCATATCGTGGTCAAAGAGATTCGCTTTGGATTGAAGATTGAGCCACACGATTACGAGACGAAGAAGGCTCACATTGAGCGCTTTCTAAAGGGTGGCGACAAGGTAAAGGTAACTGTTCAGTTCAAGGGAAGAGAGCAGACGCGTCCAGAGATGGGCTACCGATTGCTTATGAAACTCTCGGAGGAGGTTCTCGAATTCGGCTTTGTCGAATTTGCGCCTAAAAAAGAGGGTAAGAGCATGACGATGGTCTTGGGACCGGTTCTGAAGAAGAGCCAGGCGGCCAAGAAGCCAGCGCCGAAGCCAGTTGTTGCTGTTGCCGCGGAGGCTCCAGCTTCACAAGAGGTCGCTCAGTAAATATTTTTCAAGGAAGTTTTAGCAAGAAGGTTTTAGCAAGAAAGCAAGAGTCAGTCCAACACGTTAGTCCCAACAGGAGGTATGAAGTGCCAAAGATGAAGACCCACAGTGGGGCCAAGAAGACATTCCGTCTGACCGGCACCGGCAAGATCATGCACGAGCGCGCTGGTAAGCGCCACCTTCTCGAACACAAATCTTCGCGCGTCACTCGTCGTTTGAGTAACGATGCCACTGGTAAGAAGACAGTAACCATGACAGCCAAGCGCATGCTCGGTTTGAAGTAAGGAGCAGGGTAAATGGCTAGAGTAAAACGCGGCGTCCACGCTGCCAAGAAGCGTCGTACCACCCTCGAGCGCACCGCAGGTTATCGCGGTCAGCGTTCTCGCCTATTCACCAAGGCTAAAGAGCAACTCACGCACAGTATGGTCTACGCCTTCGATCACCGTAAGGATAAGAAGGGCGACTTCCGTCAACTCTGGATTCAGCGCATCAATGCTGGCTCACGTGCACATGGCTTGACCTACAACCGCTTCATCCAAGGCCTTAAGGCTGCAGGAATTGAAGTAGATCGTCGTGTTCTCTCTGAGATGGCCACAAATGATCCAGCAGCATTTGCAGCTTTGGTAGAAGTAGCGCGCCAACACGTCGTTAACGTGTAGTTTCACCCAGCTTTGACACACGCTCCTATTACGAGCCTTCATTCGCCCCATGTGGTGCGAGTGAAGGCTCTTTTGGGTCCACGGGGTAAGAAGTTACGTACTCTTGAAAAAACTTTTGTTGCCGATGGTCTGCAATCGCTGCGCAGCGCGCTGGTGCCACATGTAGCAAGTGCGCCACTCATTGATCTGCTCTATCTGACCGATTCAGGTTTAGAAAAGTTGCGCTCGGAATTTGCACAAGAGATCCTCGATCGACACGAGATCATCATGGTCACCGATCAAGTCATGAATGCGATGGCTGATACCCAATCCCCGCAGGGCATCTTGGCTCTCTGTAAATATCTTCCATCTGATATCTCTCGCTACGCGGACTCAAAACTTACGAAGGTTGC
>CAIWWH010000153.1 GCA_903916385.1 uncultured Actinomycetes bacterium | reverse complement strand
AGTTCCGGTGATCGCATGGCTCACGCCACCGCACGAAGATTTTGAACGAGCTCTGAAGCTGCATATCGATCTCTCAGTCTCATCGATCGCGCTATTCTCTGAAATCCTTGACTGGGGTGATCGACTCGGCATCAAGCCCCGCCTCCACTTTGAAGTTGATACCGGGATGCGGCGCGGGGGAGTCCTTGGAGAGTGGGAAAAGTTCTTAACCTACGCCTTGGTGAATCGCGACCGCTACATACTTGTTGGAGTCTGGTCCCACTTCGCACGAGCTGATGAACCTAGCTCGGAGTTCAGTTCGCTTCAGGAGCAAACCTTCGACGTCAATGTTGCCGAACTCCACGAGCGTGGATTGCATCCGGAAATCGTGCATCTCTCAAATTCTGCGGCGACGCTCACTCGTCCCACAGCACACCGCTCCATGGTTCGTCTTGGAATCGCCATGTACGGCCTTTCCCCAGATGTCAACGAGATGGGGAGTGCTACAAATTACAACTTACGTCCGGCGATGACTATCAAGGCCCAACTCCATCTAGTGAAGGAGGCTATGGCCGGGGATGCAGTTGGCTACGGTGGAGTAGAGGTTTTAACCCACGATACAAAGTTGGGGGTTGTCACAATGGGGTACTCCGATGGCCTGCCACGCTCTACCTCAAATAGTGCCGGCGTTACTTTTGATGGTGTCAGGGCGCCCCTTGTTGGTCGAATCTCGATGGATCAGTGTGTAGTTAATCTGGGTCCACACTCCACCGCTCAGGCAGGAGATTATGTAACGGTGATGGGGGGAGATGGATATTCGATTGATGAGTGGGCCGCGGCCGATCACACAATTAATTATGAAATAGTGACACGAATAGCCTCTCGAGTACCTAGAATCTACCAACTTAAGTAAGTCTCAACGATGAGGGGTGAATGCAATGTCGAGCCCTGCCTCGTTGCGGATGGAGAGCGTCACCGTTGATTTTGGCGGTCTACGCGCGCTCTCGTCAGTATCCATTGAAATTAAAGCCGGAGAAGTTGTTGGAATAATCGGCCCCAATGGCGCGGGAAAGACAACGCTATTTAATGTATTAACTGGTCTCGTTACCCCAACCAGCGGCTCGCTCTATATCAACGGCCAAGCGAGGAAGTGGCCGCGGATACATGAACTGGCAGATATAGGAATATCTCGCACTCTCCAGGGAGTGGGACTCTTTGGCGAACTTTCGGTTAGCGAGAATCTTTTGGTGGGAGCCACTCACTCTCAAAAGCCGAATTTATTTTTGGCGCTTTTTGGACTTAATGGGCGGACGGAGGGGCTAGCCAAAGAGCGGGTCGAAAGCACGATGCGACAATTTGGAATCTCTCAATACGGCGCGCAGCGAGCTTCTGATCTGCCCTACCCAATCGCTAAACGCGTGGCGCTAGCACGGGCGGTTATCAGTAACCCCACAACTTTGCTCCTCGATGAACCTGCGGGGGGATTAGGTGCCGAAGATATCTCGTGGCTTAAAGACTTTGTTCTGCGCTTCCGTCGCGATAGATCGGTTCTATTGGTTGAACACCATATGGATGTAATTATGAGCGTCTGCGATCGAATTTATGTACTTAATTTCGGCGAACTCATAGCCCATGGAACTCCCGATGAGATTCGGAAGAATCCAGCAGTAATTGCGGCATATTTAGGTGGCGAAGCTACCGAATGAGTGCGGGACTAATTGTAAAAAATTTATCGGTGAACTATGGAGCAGTGGGCGCTGTTCACGATCTCTCCTTTGCGATTCATCCGGGTGAGCTAGTGGCTCTCATCGGTGCGAACGGGGCCGGAAAGAGCACCCTGCTACGAGCCTTGAGCGGGTTGATAAGCCCTTTGCGCGGCGAAGTAAATTGGAACGATGTCTCGCTGCTCGGGAAGAAACCCGAAGAGTTAGTCCGCCTCGGTATCGTTCACATTTCGGAAGGCAAGGCTGTTATTCCTGAATTAACGGTCTCTGAGAACTTAACTCTCGGAGGAATTTGGCGAGGTGATAAGACGGATGTTGCCGCGGCGAGAAGTGAAACTTTAGAGATTTTTCCAGCGCTCGCGGATCGCTTGCATCAACGCGCAGATACCCTGTCTGGCGGAGAGCGCCAAATGCTTGCGATTGGACGAGCTTTGATCTCGCGCCCCAAACTTCTACTCCTTGATGAACCCTCCTTAGGGTTGGCCCCCTTGATGATCGAAGAGATCTTCAAGGCGATCAGTGAACTGCGTCATCGATTGGGGCTCACGGTACTTTTGGTAGAGCAGAACGCTGTGAGTGCTCTGCGCATTGCCGATCGAGGGCTCATTCTCAGCTTAGGTTCACTGGTAACCAGCGGAACTCCAACAGAGTTAAATGCTGATCCGCAACTACGCGTTGCTTACTTGGGGATCTGATGTTTATTGATACCTTACTTATTGGAATAAGCAGTGGTGCAATTTACTCCCTCATGGCTCTTGCCCTCGTCCTGGTCTGGAGATCCACGCGAGTAGTGAACTTTGCGCAATCTGGGCAGGCGGTCTTCTCAACGTATATTGGATATGAGATCACCGTACGAACTCACAATTATTGGATCTCACTACCGGCAGCCATCATTTGTGGCGCCCTTCTCGGCTCACTTGTCGACCTTCTCTTTATGCGTCCGCTCTTGCGGAGAGTTAAGAGTGGACCCATTGCAGAGCTTGCGCCGGTGATTGCGACACTTGGATTGCTCGGCCTGCTGCAGAGTCTGCTGGGTCTCCTCTGGGGAAACGCTTTCCTGCAGTATGCATCTCCCCTCTCAGCAAAGGGATTCACATTTGGTAGCCACACCGTTCCATTTTCTCCGCAGAACCTCTTTATTGTTCTTGCCAGCGCATTGGTGCTCGTCATCTTCGGTCTCATCTTTAAATACACGAACCTTGGTCTTGCGCTGCGCGCAGCATCCTTCCAACCTGAAATTGCACAACTTGCTGGAGTGAGGGTGAGTCGAGTTCGAAATATTGGTTGGGCATTTGCTGGTGCGACTGGCGCACTTGCAGGTGCAGTCATTACTCCTACATCAACTCTCTCGCCTAACTCGCTCGATCTGCTCTTTGTCTCTGGATTTATTGCTGCTGTTATCGGAGGGCTGGACTCACTTGTGGGCGCAGTCGTCGGGGGACTTGTTCTTGGCATTGGTTTCTCGTTCATCTTGCAGTACATCGGAAGCTCAGTAACTTTCCTCGCTGGTTTTCTTATCTTGATGGTCGTGCTTTTAGTTAGGCCCCGCGGAATATTTGGTCACAAGCTAGGTCGACATGCGTAGCCGCCGATTCTCTTCGCGCCAGAGCGCCCTCTTCTTATCTCTTCTAGGTTTGGTTTTATTTGTTGCAAGTAGGTTTGTTGACGAGATAAGGACATATCAAGGAGCACAGGTGGCGGTATATGTCATCGCGATCGCTTCGATTGTTTTACTCACCGGTTATTCTGGACAGATCTCGCTAGGACATGGAGCGCTCATGGCGCTTGGCGGGTATGGGGCTGCTCTCTCCTTCACAGTATGGAATTTTCCTTTTCCGCTCGCGATTATCTTCGGCACCCTTGTGGGAACAGTCGGTGGATTTATTTTGGGAGTTGCTGCCGCCAGGCTCTCGGGTCCTTACCTGGCGGGATCAACTCTCGCTCTCGCAGTTGGGCTTCCAACTCTCGCCGATCAATTTCATATTCTCGGGGGAGAGCAGGGTTTGAATTTCGATATAGGGGATCCCCCTCACTGGGCCGCGAAACTGGGCGGAGCTAACTTCACCCAATACAAATGGTTCTT
>CAIWWH010000152.1 GCA_903916385.1 uncultured Actinomycetes bacterium | reverse complement strand
GAGGCCATCATGGAGGAGGCTAAGAATGATCACCTGGGAAAGAGAGTTAGGACGGGGACTCTGTGACATCCCAAAGTGTCAACTATCTCTCAGCACACCTGTCAACTATGTCGTGGAACAGGACACCCTCAGCTCCACTCTATTTAGAATGAACCTTCTCAGAGTATCGTCCAACTCGAGAGAGCACTCCCGCGCCAGCTAACAAAATAATTGGAATCAACATTCCTGTGGTTAATGAAGTTAAATCCGATATTGCTCCGATAGCGGCCGGAACAACTGCAAACCCTGCAATCGCAATTAAAAAAGCTCTAGAAAGAGCTACTCCCATATCTATGTTAGGTACCTTGCCCAAGATAGTTATGAATCCAGGGAAGAGCGGACCAACTCCTGCTCCAGCGAAGAAGTATCCAATCAAGATGATGATGTACGCGATTACTTTGTGAGAACTATGCAAACTTACGCCAGCCAACATAGAGATCAACCAGAGTGAAGATCCTGCAAAACCACAGAGGCGTACCACCAACTCCGGGCCATATTTATGAATGTATTTGTCGCCCTGCAATCTACTGAGAATCATTCCAGCCTCAAAGGCGATATACGCTCCAACGTAAAATTGTCCTGTAACAGAAAGTACATCTCTTAGGAATAGAGCGGACCAGTCGGTGGCGCCAAATTCTGCGCCTTGAGAAAAGAGCATTCCGATTCCGACAACGAGGACAATAAAACCAACGCTTCCCTTCCACGGAAGCCGGACAGCTTTCTTTTTCGCTTCCACGTCTTTGTGATCTTCTAGGGACTGCGCAGAAATTACAAGGACGGTAAATGCTATGACGGCAATACTTGTGAGATGGATTGAGTAACGGACATGCCCAATTAGAAATGAGCCAATGAAGGCCGCGCAAAGAGTCCCTATGGACCAAAAGCCGTGAAAGCCTGAGAGAAATTTCCTATCAGCTTTAGTTTCAAGGTCCTGAGTGATAATTGTCAGTGGGTTATCGAGAAAAAGATATCCGGTGCAAAATAAGGTGATTCCAATAAAAATAAAGTATGGATTTGGGGCAAATGCCAGGGTCAAGTATCCAACTGGAAATATTACTGTCCCCATGTAGAAGACCTTTTTGGTGCCTAGTTCTCGAATAAGTTTTCCGATAATTTGAGAACTAATAAGAGAGCCAACGGCGGCGCCGATGAGAGTTCTTCCCAGTGTTCCATCGCTCATGTGTAAAGCGGTTTTTATCTCTGGAATTCGCGTAGACCACCCTCCCAACAGAACACCCATCATAAAAAAATTGAGGCGAAGCGCTGAAACAGCGCGATTCATGTCCCGAGGCATGGCAACTCTCACTTTCCACCGCGTTTGGACGGTATTCCGAGAAGGTAGCCGAAATTAGGCAATTAAACTAGAGGTAAAGCAGTTCAATATGTGCCGCCTGTAAACTCCTAGACATGAACCATCGCGTCGATGTCTTTATGAAGAAGCAGACCAAGTGGCAAGAGGAGTACGCCTTGCTGCGAGAGATCTCCTTGAGTACCGATCTCACCGAAGACCTAAAGTGGATGCATCCCTGCTACACCCTTAACGATAAGAATGTCTTCCTCCTCCATTCCTTCAAGGAGTACATCGCCGTCTTCTTCCATAAAGGCGCAATCATGAAAGATCCCAAAGGCATCTTGATTCAACAGACTCCCAATGTGCAGGCTGGCCGCCAACTACGTTTTAAGAGTTTAGAAGAGATTGTTAAGGCCAAGAAAGTCATCAAGGCTTATATGAATGAGGCGATTGCAGTTGAAGAAGCGGGACTTGAAGTTCCGATGAAGAAGCCGGTTGCTGCAGAGATTCCCAAAGATATTGCCGCCGCCATGAAGAAGATTTCTGGGTTAACTGTTGCCTTTAAGAAATTAACTCCAAGTGCCCAACGTGAGTACGTGCTCTACTTTGATGGAGCTAAAAAGGAAGAGACTCGGATTTCCCGTGTTGAGAAGTATGCCGACAAGATTCTTGCCGGCAAGCGTATGAATAGTTAGAGAGAAGAAGCAGATGCAATCACAGCCTCACCTTCCCGCGGGTTGGAACACCTCGCGCATTCCAGATCAGACCGGTAAGCGATACCTGATCACCGGCGCTAATAGTGGCCTCGGATTGCAAGCTGCTAAGGCTCTCGTTGCAAAAGGTGCTCATGTAACTGTCACGGCGCGCAGCGAACTCAAAGGCGCCACTGCGATGCTC
>CAIWWH010000151.1 GCA_903916385.1 uncultured Actinomycetes bacterium | reverse complement strand
CTGCATTTTGGGGTGATGTAGGGCAAGATTTCCCCAACGGCGCGAGCCACGCGCTGCTTTCTAGGGAGCAAGTTCAGTGCCACAAACTTTGGTTCTGAACGCCACCTACGAGCCACTAGGTGTCGTTACAGAAAGACGGGCGTTACTTCTCGTCTTAAATCAGCGCGCTATCGCCGTGGAGAACTCTGAAACAATCCTGCATTACTCCGGTGGTGAAGTTGTCCTACCTGCCGTGATCAGACTCCATAAGTTTGTCCGCATCCCTTATCGTCACGCAGTTCCACTTTCACGCCGAGCAATCTTTGCTCGCGATGGTGGCAAGTGCGTCTACTGTTCCGCCCCAGCGACCTCTATCGACCACGTGCAACCACGTAGTCGCGGTGGCGCCCATGCTTGGGAGAATGTCGTTTCCGCCTGTCACAAGTGCAACCATCAGAAAGCTGACCGCACCCTCAAAGAGATTGGCTGGCGCCTGCGCCATGTCCCCCGCGAACCTGTGGGAGCCGCCTGGCGAATCCTTGGGACTGGTCGCCCAGATGTGCGCTGGCTCTCATATTTACAGCCCTATGGCGTAGAGCAGATGCAATCTTCGGCAGCCTCGGCGTAATTTTATTCACGGACGTCCAATACACTTTCGCCCATGATCGTCCATCTACTTCATCACGTTGCAATGTCGACCCAGGAGCCAGGGGCCGATCCAGGTTCAGGTCTCAAGTGGTACCAGACCTTTTTGCTCTACGTCGTTGCACCAGTTGGACTCTTCCTTGGAATCACGGCAGTAGTTCTCTTGGCCACTCGTCCAAAGAAGAGCTAATCCAACTTCTTCTTATTTTTAGTTAGCGCTATCGCGGCTCTGAATTCGCAGAGTACGAGCCAGCGAATCTCTTCCTTCAGATACCAACCTACGGAGCACCACTGGTGCATCCTTGCCGGCTCCATTTAGCCAAGCGTCAGACTTGTCCAAAGTCTCTTGCGAGACGATGAAGCGTGGATAGAGCATCTGAACTTTGGTGCTGGCCTCTTCATAGGAAGTGCTATTCCAAAGATCGAGGAGTGCGTCGAAGTATGGATCGACATACTCTTTAAGAAGTTCAACCTGACGTGGCTGCATAAATCCGCGCGCTAAGTAAAGTCGCTTGGAGTTGGAAAGTTCACCCGTGGTGAGTGCATTCCATGTCTCCGCCTTAATGGCAGCATCTGGAAGTGTGGCGATCGCCTCAGTATGGCTCAACTCTCCGGTCACGCTTGGGTCACTGGCCAAAATTGCATCGAGTTCAGCGCGAGTAATCGCACCTCTCTTGGCGAGTTCGATCGCGAAGAACCAGCGCAAGTCTCGGTCCACCGTGAGTCCAGCAAGGCCACCTTCAAGCATTGACTTTAAGAAGGCGATCTGGTCGGGTGTTGTTGCGATGCCGGCAAAAATACGGGCGTATTGCAATTGCACGTCGCTGCTCGCTTCAGCCACGATAACGAGCTCTTGCACGGCGGTCGCCGAACTACTTTGAAGCGCAGTGCGACGAGCTGGATCTGAACTGACTTCTACGAGTCCAACGAGGTCTTGACCGAGCCCGCCAGAAACACTGATTAAAGGCTCGCTCTTCAAGCCTTGTATTAAGAGTTCGGCGAAGTCGTGGCTAGAAAATTCAGAGTCACGCCACATATCCCAAATTGCAATCCAAGCTGAAACTCGAGCGACTGGATCTTTAAGGTTTACCAAGTTCGTTTTTAGAGTTTCGATTGAGCGAGCGTCGAAGCGGACTTTGGCGTAGGTCAGGTCTTCGTCATTGATCGCCAAGAAGTCGGCGACCTTTTCATTGACCAAAGCGGGAACTTCGGTGAACTCTCCGGTGACGTCGATTTCAGAACGCTTGCGCACAACGAGTTGACCATCGACCAAGTCATAGAGCGCGACGATTAGGCGATGCGGGCGAAGTTCAGTAGAGCCGGCGGGGACCGCCGGAGCTTCTTGCTGGATCTGTACTTTGGTGTAGAAACCATTGGACTCCTCGACGATTGGTCGCAGAGTGTTAATCCCAGCGGTCTTCAGCCAGGTAGCGCTCCAGGCATCGAGATCGCGACCGCTTGCAACCCCAAGTTCGTGCAAGAGATCTGACAGCTTGGTATTCGACCAAGCGAACTTTGCAAAGTATGCCCGCAGACCCTTAATGAAATTCTCGCGACCGATGTAAGCGCAGAGTTGGTGGAGAACTGATGCACCCTTTGCATAGGAGATTCCATCGAAGTTCGCGTTTACTGATTCGATATCAGGCATATCAACTGCGATGGGGTGCGTTGAAACAAGTTGGTCTTGTCTAAAGGCCCAGCTCTTTCGATCGACAATAAAGCTGGTCCAGCTGTCCGTAAATCGAGTTGCTTCTCCCATGGCAAGGTAAGAGATCCATTCGGCGAAAGACTCGTTGAGCCAAAGGTCATCCCACCAAGACATGGTGACGTAGTCACCGAACCACATGTGTGCCATCTCGTGGAGGATGACGTTAGCGCGACGCTCACGCGCACGCTCAGTTACGCGACTGCGAAATACAAGAAGTTCTTCGCGGAAGGTAACTACTCCGGCGTTCTCCATAGCACCAGCGTTGAAATCCAGGACTGCTACTTGATCGTACTTTTCGAATTGATATGCCAGGCCGAAGGTCTTTTCAAAGTACGAGAAGCCCTGCTTGGTGAGTTCAAAGATCTCTTCTGGGTCCAAGCTTTCCGCAAGAGATTTGCGGCAGTAAATACCCAGCGGAACCGTCTTCTCACCGACGTACTCGTCGTGTACGTGGCTGTATGGACCTGCAACCAAAGTTGCGAGGTAGGTTGGAATGCGTGGGGTGGTACCGAACTCCCAGAACTTTGCATCTCCGTCAGCACGAGTGCTCTTAACTGGGCTGTTGGAGATTGCTTCCCAGTGGTTTGGTGTTAGAGCCGAGAGAGTAAATGTTGCTTTGAGGTCGGGCTGATCGAAGCAGGCAAACATGTTGCGGATATGTGCAGTCTCGCCTTGAGAGTAAAGATAGATCTCGTTATCGACTGGGTCGACAGACTTTTGCAACCCTTCACCCGTCTTGGAGTATGCAACTTCGGCCTCGATTACCAGTTCATTCTCTTCTGCAAGATTTTCGAGGTAGATGGTTTCACCGTCATAGCCGCCCAGTTGAACGGGGGCGCCATTGAGAGTTGCAGAGATGATCCGACGCGCCACTGCATCAATGAAGGTGTCATAACCAGGCTTGTTGCAACCGAACTTCACAGTCGTCTTTGCGAAGAAAGTTTCACCAGCTTCGGTGACATCTAGGAAGACTTCGTAGCTATCGATATCTAGGTGGGAGGAGCGTTCGAGGGCTTCGGATCGTGAAATGTTGATACCAGGCATTTTTCTCTTTCAGGTTCGGTATTGAATAGGCTGACGCTCTTATTTGGGATCAGATTGTCAAGGAATGAGGCTACAAGATGATTGAGCGTCCTGATAATCGTAGTTATAAGTTGCGTGGGGATCGGCAGACCCTGGCTCAAGAGAACGCTTATAACCGCTCTTGGGAGAAGTTTGGGCTGGAATTAGCGGGCACGATTGATCCGGCAGTGCTCTTTCCGGGTTGTAGCTCTTATGTCATGGAGATTGGTACTGGGATGGGTGAGGGGACCGCTCTCATCGCCGAGAAATTCCTAGAGACTGGATTCATCGGGGTGGAAGTTCATCGCCCCGGTGTCGGAGCCCTGCTCGGCTACATCGAAAGAATGGGGCTCGCGAACTTGAGATTGATGGAAGAGGATGCCCACATCATTCTCCGTGACCACTTTGCGGACCACACCTTCAATGGATTCCATCTCTTCTTCCCAGATCCTTGGCCCAAGCGCCGCCACTACAAAAGGCGCATCGTGCAACCAGAATTTCTCTCTCTCACCCACTCAAAGTTGAAGTCAGGTGGATACATCCATATCGCTACCGATTGGGTTCCTTATGCCGAATGGATAGAAGAGATCTTTACGCAGAGTCCTCTCTTTAGAGGGGGAGTTATAGAACGACCCGAGTGGCGACCAGTTACCAAATTTGAGGGACAAGGAATTCGAAAAGGTCACAAGGTGACCGACTTAAAATATTTTAAGAACGATTAAAGGCGTCCGCTCTCTTCATACTTTTCAATCAGTGCAATCCGCCGTACATGCCGTGGATCATGAGTAAATGGGGTTGCTATGAATAAATCAACAAGTGCGAGAGCTTCCTCTTCAGTGTGCATTCGTCCACCGATTGCAATGACGTTGGCATCGTTGTGTTCGCGAGCGGCGATAGCTGTTGCCTCGTTCCAGACCAGGGCGGCGCGAATACCTAAGACTTTGTTTGCAGCGATCTGCTCGCCATTTCCAGAGCCACCGAGAACTATCCCCAGAGAATCTGGGTCAGCTGCCGTGGCTTCTGCTGCAGGAATACAGAAGACGGGATAGTCATCCAAAGGATCAAGAGTATGTGGGCCGTGGTCCACGACATCGTGGCCTTGGTTCGACAGGTGAGCGATGATCCGGCTCTTGAAATCTAGGCCTGCATGATCGCTGCCGATATGGATTCTCATACCCGCATCTTCTCAAAGAAAAGGGGACCTTCGCCATCATTGGCGAAGGTCCCACATTTCCTTCAGGGGAATTACTGGTTAATTGCTAGGTGCGATTGATGGTGCACCGGTGCCTCCACCGAGTCCACCAGGTTGTCCGCCACCGAGGCCATTACCTGGGCCGCGACCATGTCCACCGTGTCCAAATCCACCTGCTGGTGGGGTTGAGTTCACGATTGTGGTGATGGCGGTGTTGAGACCAGCAATCAGGGTCGTTGCTTGAGCCTGAGTGAGTTGCCCAGCAGTTACGCGGGCATTGATCTCAGTGGTCTCTGCAGCAACGAGCGCGGTGATCAAAGCTGATGTCTTGGATCCTGCAATGGTTGCAAGAGACTTACCTGCGGCGAGGTCACTCTGCAACTGTGTGGCCGTGATGCCGAGTGTAGTTGTGACAACATTTAGATCTTCTTGGAGATTAAATCCGCCAGGTCCACCAGGACCACCCTTGCCAATTCCGCCACCTGCTCCGCCACCAATGGATGGACGAGCTGCATGTGCTGCTTGCAACGCTGCAAGGATTGCGTCTGATTGGGCTTGAGTGATAGTTCCTGCGGTAACAAGCTTTGCGAGTACTGCTGCGTCGGGATCTACCTGTGTAACACCTGTAGTGGTCGCAACGTTATGCGCGGTCTTAGGGGATGCCTCCGCGATTCCAATGCTTCCCATTGAGATTGCGGCGATCAGACCTGCAACCATAAGTGGCTTCTTTGTATTCACATTTCTCCTTTTTTCGATTTCAGGTTTTCCTGATCTCGGTTCGTTACGAATGCCCTCACATCCGTATGAGTGGAGATAACTCCTGCACTCTTAGAAATCCGCAGAATGGGGCTGAGAGCAGCGTGGGAATAATTTTGGATAAACGGTATGAAATCAGCGGGATAGTCTCCCATTACGCTCAAGAAAGAAAAAGAGTTCTCAGACTTCCAATAATTTCTCAGGTTTCTCACAATTTACCGAAGTGTCCAAACGGTGGGCGCCGAGATCCCGTTGGGGGGATAGATGAAAACATTGGACCGGCAATTAACAATCTCGATCACCATGCTGGCAGCGACTGCAATGTCAGCAACATACTTGGCTACTCCCACTTATGCTGAAACACCAGCAAAGAAACTCCACACCGCAGGACGCGCCATAGCCACCTCCACCAACACAATTCGCAATGGCAAGGGTGCTCCATCCAACACTCTTGGCATCGACGGAGACTTCTACATCGACACTCTTAAGTTCAATCTGTACGGTCCAAAAGAGAATGGAGTTTGGCCTGCGCCAGTTTCTCTCCGTGGTCCTGCTGGTCCTGATGGCGCGGCAGGAAAACCTGGTGCAAATGGGGTTGATGGAAAGAACGGCACCAATGGGGAGAAGGGAAGCGCAAGCGGAGTTACCGGACCCCAAGGTCCACGCGGTGAACAGGGAATTCAAGGACCGCAAGGAATTCAAGGAATTGCAGGCCCGACTGGCGCCACCGGACCGGCGGGACCAGCAGGACCTACTGGCCAAACTGGTTTAACGGGAAGCGTCGGAGCGACGGGACCAGCGGGTCCAGCCGGTCCAGCCGGTCCAGCGGGTTCGCAAGGTCCAGCAGGTCCAGCAGGTGCCACCGGAAGTGCCGGAACTGCTGGCGCACAAGGGCCGCAGGGGGCGCAAGGAATTCAAGGGATACAAGGAGCGCAGGGAGCAACGGGTCCTTCGCAAGTTCAATCGGGATCCCTAACTTTCGCGGTCTTGAGAGGAACCACGGGTGCTTCAGTAAATTCCAATGCCTTCGGGACTTTTGCCGCAGGTAAAGATTATTTGCTCCACCTTTCCATCTATGGAGTTAGGGCTGGTGCGGATTTCGCTTCGCTTAAGGTTTCATTGTTTGGTGTCGGAGGATCGCCTGTAATTCAAACAAGTTACTTAGTGAGCGATGGAGCTGCTTATCGAAATGGAGCGAGCGAAAATGACTCAAACGTTGATGCATATGTAACGGTGGACGGATCTCTGGTAACCAGTGCGTATCAACTTCAGGTGAACGTGGCGTCTTTTGATGACTCTTCTGCCAACGCCATTACGCTGTCGGGGAGTTTCTTGAATCAACTCGTGGGAGCCCTCAGTTAACGGTTGGAGCGGGTGACCGGGATCGAACCGGCATGGCCAGCTTGGAAGGCTGGGGCTCTACCATTGAGCTACACCCGCATAATTGCCTCGGGGAGGGTG
>CAIWWH010000150.1 GCA_903916385.1 uncultured Actinomycetes bacterium | reverse complement strand
GAACTTCTAATTGTTGCCAGCGATCGCATATCTGCCTTTGATTACATCCTGCCCACTCTGATCCCTGGTAAAGGCAAACTGCTTACGCAACTATCTCTCTTCTGGTTTGAGATGTTTTCCGATTTAGTTCCGAACCATCTGATTAGCACTGTGGTGCCCGAAGAGGTGAAAGATCGCGCAGTAATCGTAAAGACGCTCGAAATGTTTCCCATCGAATGTGTCGCCCGTGGTTACCTAACTGGCTCAGGTTGGGTGGAGTATCAACGATCACACTCAGTCACGAGCATCGATTTGCCGGCAGGACTTCTCGATGGTTCGAAGCTGCCAGAGAATATCTTCACCCCTGCGACAAAGGCAGAGATGGGTGATCACGACGAGAACATCTCCTTCGCTCGAACCGCCTCGATCATTGGTGAATCAGATGCCTCAGATTTGAAGGCTTTGACTTTAAAGCTTTATTCGACCGCGCACGACTACGCCGCCACGCGCGGAATTATTCTCGCAGATACCAAATTTGAATTCGGCCGCGATGCCACGGGTAGAATCTGCCTAGGCGATGAGGCCTTAACTCCAGACTCTTCCCGCTTTTGGTCTGCTGACACCTGGAAGCCTGGCGGCGCACAACCCTCCTTTGATAAGCAATACGTTCGCGATTGGTTACTCGCCTCGGATTGGGATCGCAAGAGCCCACCTCCTGAATTGCCCATCGAAGTTGTCGAGAAGACCCGTGAACGCTACGAAACCGCTTTCACGCTCCTGACCGGAAGGAATATCTAATGGCCACCATCGTCGTGGAAGTTATGTTGAAGCCCGAAATCCTTGACCCACAAGGTCAAGCAGTAGCGGCGGCGCTTCCTCGCCTTGGCTTCACCTTTGCTAAAGCGGTCCGCCAAGGCAAGCGTTTTGAGATCGAAGTAGAGGGAACCCCTACTCCAGAGCAATTGGCAGATATTGAGAAGGCCGCTGAAACTCTTCTCTCTAACCCCGTTATCGAAAGTTACCTCGTAAAGGTTGAGGGCTGATGCGCGTTGGGGTAGTCACCTTTCCTGGTTCACTCGATGATTCTTCAGCACTGCGCGCTATCCGTTTAGCGGGCGGAACTCCCGTTCCACTCTTTCACGCCAGCGACGACCTGAAAGAGGTTCAAGCTGTCGTTCTACCTGGTGGATTTTCTTACGGGGATTATCTGCGTTGCGGCGCGATCTCTCGCTTCGCGCCCATCATGTCTTCGATCATTATTGCTGCCGAACATGGCTTCCCAGTTCTTGGAATCTGTAACGGTTTCCAGATTCTCTGCGAATCACATCTGCTACCCGGCGCGCTTACTCGCAATCAGGGCTTGCACTTTGTCTGCACCGATCAACCGCTCATTGTTGAGAACGCATCCACGCCGTGGACTTCGGGGTACACCAAAGGTGATCGCTTGGTAATTCCTATCAAGAATGGCGAAGGTTCATTTCAAGCGAGTGCCCAGACTCTTAATGAACTGGAATCAGAAGGCCGCGTGGTCCTGCGATACGCAGATTCAAATCCCAATGGTTCCAAGAATGATATTGCTGGAATTACCAACGCCCGTGGAAATGTTGTTGGCGTAATGCCACACCCAGAGCAGGCGATTGAATCCTTAACAGGTCCGAGTGAAGATGGGCTGACTTTTTTCACATCGATACTGCATAGTTTGGTAGGACGTTAATGGCTCTAGATACCGTTGCAACTGCTGCAGCGCAACCTGAACTCACACAACCTTGGCGTGAACTAGGCCTTAAAGAGGATGAGTACGCCCGCATCAAAGAGATCTTGGGTCGTCGCCCCACATCATCTGAACTCGCGATGTACTCCGTGATGTGGTCCGAACATTGCTCATACAAATCATCGAAAGTTCACCTCAAGCAATTTGGCGAGAAAGCCCCACACTCTGATGCTCTACTCGTTGGAATTGGTGAGAACGCTGGGGTCGTAGATATTGGACAGGGTTACGCGGTTACTTTCAAAATTGAGTCGCACAATCACCCATCCTTTATTGAGCCTTATCAGGGTGCGGCAACAGGTGTTGGCGGAATCGTCCGCGATATCTTGACTATGGGTGCGCGGCCGATCGCGATCATGGATCCACTACGTTTCGGACCGGCGGATGCCGTGGATACTCGACGCGTTCTCCCTGGAATTGTGGCCGGTGTAGGTGGGTATGGAAACTGCCTGGGCTTGCCAAATATCGGCGGAGAAGTCGTATTCGATGCAACCTACGCAGGTAATCCACTCGTTAATGCACTCTGTGTCGGCGTAATGCGCCACGAAGATATCAAACTCGCGACAGCTCATGGCACTGGCAATCTAGTTGTTCTCTTTGGTGCAAAGACTGGTGGGGATGGAATCGGCGGCGTATCGGTACTGGCCTCTGAAACATTCGCGTCAGGCAAGGCAGCTAAGCGTCCTGCAGTCCAGGTGGGCGATCCCTTTGCTGAAAAAGTTTTGATCGAGTGCTCTCTGGAAATTTTTGCCGAGGATCTTGTTATTGGAATTCAAGATCTTGGAGGCGCGGGTCTTTCGTGCGCAACGAGTGAGTTAGCATCGGCTGGTTCGGGT
>CAIWWH010000149.1 GCA_903916385.1 uncultured Actinomycetes bacterium | reverse complement strand
GTCAGCACTTCTTGCCTAGATAACTTCATCGCGGTTTTCTTTCTTCCCGCTCTCTGACCTTTATCGAAACTTCAACAGGACTGCCTTCGAATCCAAACTCTTCTCGAATACGGCGTTCGATAAATCTCCGGTAGCTCGGTTCGACCCATTCGCTGGCAAAGACTACGAATTTTGGCGGAGCAATAGTGGCCTGCGTCGCAAAACGAATCTTGGGTTGCTTTCCACCTCGAACCGGCGGCGGTGTTGCTGCAACCAGGGCTCCTAAGAAGGCATTTAACTTCGCTGTCGGAATTCGCTTCTCCCAACTCCGTAGCGCTGTGCGCAGCGCTGGTGCAAGACGATCGCGGTGCCATCCGGTCTTTGCCGAGAGATTTACGCGCTGCGCCCACGGATAACGCTCTAGATTTCTCTCGAGCTCCTTATCGAGTTGTTCGCGACGTTCATCATCGACGACATCCCACTTGTTCATGACAAGAACTAAGGCTCGGCCCGCCTCTTCTGTCATCGTGACAATTCTTAAATCTTGCTCTGTAAGTGGAAGCGACGCGTCAATAACAACGACTGCAACTTCTGCACGCTCGAGAGCAGATGCAGTTCGCAAACTTGCGTAGTAATCCGTCCCGCTATCGTGAATCGCACGCTTTCTAATTCCTGCGGTATCGATAAATCGCCAGGTATCTCCACCGAGTTCAATGAGTTCATCAACGGGATCACGCGTCGTGCCGGCTACATCATCAACCAAGACACGAGACTCCCCCGCTAGAGCGTTAAGGAGGCTCGACTTTCCAACGTTGGGCCGTCCCACAATGGCGATTCTTCTAAAACCATCATCAGGAAGTTCGGAACCTACTTCGGGTAATTCCCTGACCAGTAAGTCGAGTAGATCTCCCGATCCGCGTCCATGTAGTGCCGAAACAAAGTGTGGCTCCCCCAGACCGAGGTTCCAGAGACCATGTGCATTCTGCTCTTCGGTTACACCATCAACTTTATTTGCAACAAGGATCGTCTTCTTCTTTGAACGACGAAGCAGTGTAAGCAACGATGAGTCTTCATCAAGGGCACCCACTTGAGCATCAACGACAAAGAGGACGATATCGGCCTCTGCGATTGCAAGTTCGGCACCGGCGGTAATTTTCTCCGAAATTCCTTCTGGCTTAACTTCCCAACCACCGGTATCGATGAGGACGAAAGTTCTGCCATTCCACTCGGCTTCATACTTCACGCGATCGCGGGTTACCCCGGGAGTATCTTCGACAATTGCTTCACGGCGGCCGATGATTCGATTGACGAGCGTGGATTTTCCTACATTCGGCCTACCGATGATCGCGACCTTTGGCAGCCCAAGGAGAGAACGCTCCTTAGCCCACTGCCAGATAACATCGACGACTTCAGGGAGATCCAAGAGAGTTGAATCAATTTCAAGAGCATCCTCAGCCATGCGTAGCGGAGAGATCTTTCGGGTCGAATCAATAAGATCTCGAGCTTCGAGAGCCTCTGAAACGGCGTCGGTCGAGGTCTCTTCAGTGAGCTCGCGCTCGCGCCGCAGCGCGCGCTGCTGCAGATCCGCGTAAAGGAAAATTTTGAGTGGAGCATCAGGCGCCACGACAGTTCCGATATCGCGACCCTCGACGACAATTCCGTGCGGCGCATCGTCGATGAATTGACGCTGAATCTTAAGTAGGTAAGCACGGACCTCAGGGAAGGCTGAGTAGATCGAAACGGTGTCCGTGACTCTAGTTGAGCGGATATCCGCGGTGATATCCATCTCGCCCAAGAAGATTCGCGGTTCAATTGGATCGCCATTGAAGGTAATTCCCTCAAAGAGGGCACGCTCCACGAGGTCTATGGGATCAGTTGAGTTGTCACGCAGGGCGAGCCAGGTGATCGCCCGATAAAGAGCTCCAGTATCTAGATACTGCCAATTGGCGCGTTGGGCTACGGCACGGGCGGTGGAAGATTTACCTGATCCACTCGGACCATCTATTGCTATTACGACGGTCGACATATGAGAACCTTAACGCCTTATGGGC
>CAIWWH010000148.1 GCA_903916385.1 uncultured Actinomycetes bacterium | reverse complement strand
GGGCACATGGCGCAAGCGCCAGCCAATCTCTTTGAGAGTGCGATCTGCCTTCTGATGGTTGCACTTGTGACAGGCCGAAACCACGTTCTCCCAGGCATGCGCGCCACCACGGCTACGCGGCATCACATGGTCGATAGAGGTAGCGGGGGCTGCGCAGTAGACGCACTTGCCTCCATCACGAGCAAAAATGGCTCGCCTAGAAAGTGGCACCGCATGGCGATAAGGAATTCGCACAAATTTATGTAACTTAATGACGGCGGGCAGAACTACTTCACCGCCGGAGTAATGCAAGATCGTTTCAGAATTTTCCACGGCGATAGCACGCTGATTTAAGACGAGAATTAAGGCTCGTCTTTCTGTAACGACACCTAGTGGCTCATAGGTGGCGTTCAGAACTAAAGTTTGTGGCACTGAACTTGCTCCCTAGAAAGCAGCGCGTGGCTCGCGCCGTTGGGGAAATCTTGCCCTACATCACCCCAAATTGCAGGGAATTAGCGCCTTATTTCGCGCTCGGCGTGTGAACTCTCGGTAACAATTTGGTGAGAGATCGCCTTAGTTGGGCTGATTGACCAACGATGCGGCGGCAAACTCCATATAACTCCAGAGTTGAGCCTTCAGCTCAGCATCCACTTCCATCTCATCAACGGCAGATTTCATACAGCGCAGCCAAGCGTCGTGTTCTTTCTGCCCGATATGAAAACCGGCGTGCCGCATCCGGAGCCGCGGATGGCCGCGGGTCTCTTGGTAGGTAGTAGGTCCACCCCAATACTGCTCTAAGAAGAGCATCAGCCTTTCAGCTGCTTCACCAAGACCGGTATCGGGATACATCGGACGCAAGATTGGATCGACGGTGACGAGCGCATAAAAATGCGAGACCAAATTCTCGAAGGTCTGGTGACCTCCGAGAGCTTCGTAAATATTGCGATCGCTCATGAATTACTTAATACGCAACCAGATCGCGGTATCGGTTTCAAGAACGTCGCTTTGGATGGGATTTGAGGCAACCAAAACTTCCCCAGCGGGAACGGTGATTGCTTTGCCAAAGTTTACGTAGCAAGCGAATCCACCTGGACGCTTAAATGCCAGTACATCGGGGCCGGCTTCGATCCATTCCATCGTCCCATCTCCGAGACCCGGTTCAGCATGACGTACGGCGAGCGCTTGACGATACAAGTTAAGTGTCGACTCAGGATCTTTCTCTTGCAGTTCGACGGAGAGCGTGCCCCAGTGCTTAGGTTGTGGCAACCAAGAATCTTGATCACCCAACTTTGGATTGCTCGAAAAGCCGTATGAACCGGCTACTTCAGCCTTCCATGGAATAGGAACGCGGCAGCCATCACGACCGGGATCGGTGTAACCGCTGAGCTTCCAACGTGGATCCGTTAAACGATCCTTAGGGATTCCAGTTGCTTCCGGAAGAGCCAACTCTTCGCCTTGGAAGATATATGCGCCACCAGGCAGAGCTAACATCAAGAGCGCCGCAGCGCGAGCGCGCTTTGT
>CAIWWH010000147.1 GCA_903916385.1 uncultured Actinomycetes bacterium | reverse complement strand
GGACGTGGTTCATCGCGGAACTTTGTTTGAATTTGATAGATCGATAATGGTAGATCTTTATACGAGGAGAACTCACCCTTCACCATCAGGGTGAACATCTCTTCGTGGGTAGGTCCTAAGAGGTAGTCATTACCCTTGCGATCCTTGAGGCGAAAGAGATCAGGGCCGTATTCGTGCCAGCGGTTGGTCTCTTCGTAAGGTTCTCGTGGAAGTAGGGATGGGAAGTGGACCTCTTGGAATCCCGCGGCATCCATCTCTTCGCGAATGACCTTCTCGACATTGCGGTAGGTGCGATAGCCCAGCGGCAACCATGAGTAGATTCCTGCGGCGACGCGACGCACATAGCCAGCACGCACCAGGAGGCGGTGGCTCGCGACTTCGGCGTCAGCAGGATCTTCGCGGAGCGTACGTAACAAGAGGGTCGACATTCGCAACATGCGAGAACCCTATCTAAAGCAGAAAGTCTTAGAGACCGTTCACTGTTGGTGTACCCGATGCAACGCCTGCTGCAGCCATCTCATCAGCTAAGCGATTGGCTTCGAAGATCAGAGTTTCAACGATCTCAGATTCGGGGACGGTCTTGATGACCTCTCCCTTTACGAAGATCTGGCCTTTCCCGTTACCAGAGGCGACTCCGAGATCTGCTTCGCGTGCTTCGCCAGGACCGTTAACAACACAGCCCATTACTGCTACGCGGAGCGGAACAGTCATTCCCTGTAGGCCGGCTTGTACCTTCTCGGCGAGAGAGTAAACATCGACTTGGGCACGGCCACATGAAGGGCAGGAGACGATCTCTAACTTACGTTGGCGCAAGTTGAGAGATTCGAGGATAGAGATACCTACTTTGACCTCTTCAACCGGTGGGGCCGAGAGTGATACGCGAATAGTGTCACCAATTCCTTCGGCCAGGAGAATCGCAAAGGCCGTTGCGGATTTAATGGTGCCTTGAAAGATAGGACCAGCTTCAGTCACGCCGAGATGCAAAGGATAGTCGCATTGAGCAGCCAAGAGGCGGTAAGCCTTCACCATCGTCACTGGGTCGTGGTGCTTTACAGAGATCTTGATATCGGAGAAACCGTGCTCTTCGAAGAGTGATGCCTCCCAGAGCGCAGATTCAGCGAGCGCCTCGGGAGTTGCTTTGCCGTACTTGGCGAGCAGGCGTGGGTCGAGCGAGCCAGCGTTTACTCCGATACGGATCGGAATCCCGGCATCTCCGGCGGCCTTGGCGACCTCTTTTACCTTGTCATCAAATTGCTTGATATTGCCTGGGTTTACCCGGACAGCAGCACAACCAGCGTCGATAGCAGCAAAGATGTACTTAGGTTGGAAGTGGATATCTGCGATAACCGGAATCTGAGACTTCTTGGCGATTGCCTTAAGCGCATCGGCATCATCTTGGCTCGGGACAGCCACTCGGACGATCTGGCAGCCCGAAGCGGTGAGCTCAGCGATCTGCTGCAGGGTGGCATTTACATCTGAGGTGAGCGTGGTGCACATCGATTGCACGCTTACAGGGGCATCACCTCCGACCAGGACGCTGCCTACCTTGAGCTGCTTGCTCTTACGGCGGGGGGCGAGGACGGGAGGGGGAGCTGCAGGAATTCCGAGATCAACCATGGCTTTATTCTGCCTCAAATCAGAGATTGAAGTGGACTGGATTGAAGATATCGGCCGCCAGAAGCATGAGCGATAGCCCGACCAGGAAGATAAAGACGACCGCTGTGATCGGGGTCAACTTCTCGAGATCGATGGGGTCAGGAATCGCTCGACCGGCGCGACGGGCGCGCCACCTGCGGTAACCGTCAGCAACTGCGATCGCCATATGCCCACCGTCGAGCGGCAGGAGTGGGAGTAGGTTGAAAATTCCCACAAAGATATTGAGACTGGCGATAATCAAGAGGAAGGTCTCGAGTTTGTCTCCGAAGGTGAGGCTCTGATCACTGGCTGTTGCAGCAGAGGCCTGCGCGACTCCGACTACGCCAACTAATCCACTGGCATCGCGCTTCTGTCCTAAGAATGTCTGGCGGAAGAGTGCGGGAACTTTTCCGGGCAGACTTACGAGAGATTTAATGCTGGTCGTAAAGAAGTT
>CAIWWH010000146.1 GCA_903916385.1 uncultured Actinomycetes bacterium | reverse complement strand
CTTGAGTGCACGGTTGGATGCCATTTTTAAACCCGCTTCTTCTCGCGAATCTCGAATACCTGGATAACGTCGCCAACTTCAAGTTCCTTGTATGAACCGAGTCCGATACCGCACTCGAATCCATCCTTGACCTCAGTTGCATCATCTTTGAAGCGACGCAGTGACTCGATCGTCAGGTTCTCTCCGAGGATTGCGCCATTGCGCAGCGTGCGCGCCTTGGCATTGCGACGGATAAATCCATCGAGGACTAGGCAACCAGCGATATTTCCGACCTTGCTAGATTTGAAGATATCGCGGACTTCTGCATTTCCAAGTACAACTTCTTCGTACTCCGGCTTGAGAAGACCCTTGAGCGATGCCTCAATCTCTTCGATCGCCTGATAGATGACGGTGTAGAAGCGAACTTCCACGCCCTCTTGATCAGCGAAGATTGCAGTCTGTGGCTCTGGCTTAACGTTGAATCCGATAATGACAGCGGTAGATGCCGAAGCCAGAGTGACATCGTTCTTAGTGATTGCACCAACGCCACGGTGGATAACGCGAAGATCAACTTCACTACCAACGTCGAGTTGTAACAAGGCATCTTCGAGCGCTTCGACAGAACCCGAAACGTCGCCCTTCAGGATGAGGTTGAGGGTGCTGACCTTGGATTGCTCCATGAAGTCTTCAAGCGAGACCTTCTTGCGAGTCTTAGCAAGCAGCGCATTACGCATTGCAAGTTGACGCTTCTCGGCGATCTGACGGGCAGTGCGGTCATCTTCGGCGACGATAAAGGAATCGCCTGCGCCTGGAACCGAGGTAAAACCGAGTACTTGAACGGGACGCGATGGACCGGCCTCAGCAACTGCATCGCCATTCTCATCGAGCATGGCGCGAACGCGGCCATAAGCTCCACCGGCGACGATTGCATCTCCGACGCGCAACGTTCCACGTTGTACCAAGACTGTTGCGACAGGACCGCGACCCTTATCGAGGTTAGCTTCGATAGCGACACCACGAGCGACATCATCGGCGACTGCGCGTAGATCAAGGGCGGCATCTGCGGTGAGCAGAACGCTATCGATCAGCGCATCAAGGCCTTCACCCGATTTAGCAGAGACGTTAACAAATATTGTCGTTCCGCCGTACTCCTCAGCGATCAAGTTGTACTCGGTCAATTGCTGGCGCACCTTATCTGGGTTCGCGCCTTCCTTATCAACCTTGTTAACGGCAACCACGATTGGAACATCGGCTGCTTGCGCATGGTTGAGCGCTTCAATGGTCTGTGGCATTACGCCATCATCGGCAGCAACAACCAAGATTGCGATATCGGTGACCTTGGCACCACGAGCACGCATCGCTGTGAATGCTTCGTGACCTGGTGTATCGATAAAGGTAATCGCGCGTTCAACGCCATCGTGCATACGGTGGATTTGGTACGCACCAATGTGCTGCGTAATTCCGCCGGCTTCAGATTTAACGACCTCAGTCTTTCGGATTGCATCCAAGAGGCGGGTCTTACCGTGATCGACGTGACCCATAACGGTGACGATTGGCGAGCGCACAACGAGATCTTCATCAGCGATATCTTCGAGCTCTTGCTCGAGGTTGATATCGAACTCCTCAAGGAGTTCACGATCTTCGTCCTCTGGGCTAACAACTTGAATAACAAAACCAAGTTCTCCGCCAAGAATCTTGAAGGTATCTTCATCAACAGATTGTGTTGCGGTGACCATCTCACCTAAGTGGAAGAGCGCGGACACGAGTGATGCTGGATCGCCATTAATCTTCTCGGCGAAATCCATCAGACTTGCACCGCGACGCAGACGAATTACGGTCTTGCCATCACCATGTGGAACAACTGCTCCACCAAGTGATGGTGCCGCCATATTGTCGAACTCTTCACGTAGCGCCTTCTTGCTCTTGTGCGCCTTGCCCTTCTTACTTCCCTGCTTACCAAATGCTCCGGCTGTTCCGCCGCGTTGATGGCGACCGCCACCCTTTCCACCAAAGTTGGAAGGACCTGTTGATGCTGGCGCCGCTGAAGGAGAACGGTACGGAGAACCACCAGGGGCTCCTCCGGGACGAGGTGCGCCTGCGCCGGCTGGGCGTGGTGCTCCTGGACCAGCGGGACGAGCAGCAAATCCGGGACGAACAGCACCTGGACGGTTGCCCGCCATTGGTGGACGCTCGCCTGGACGGATCGGACGATTTGCAGGTGGGCGTGGGATCGCACCGCCAACCGCAGATGTAAATGGATTATTGCCAGCGCGAGGTGGGCGCGGAATCGCACCTGCAACTTGAGCAGGATTTGGAGTAGCAAATGGATTGTTGCCGGGACGCGGTGGCTTTGGAAGCGCGCTATCTCCGGGAGGAGTTTCGGTTTCTGCGGCAGGTGCCGGAGTAACAGGTGGGACTGGAGCAACTGGGGGACGTGGGACCGCAGATGCGGGCGCAGTCGATCCAGCAGAGATTCCTAGTTGATTGCGAGTGCTCTCATCGAGTTGCGCAATCGCAGCATCAATCTCAGCCTGGGTAGGTTCTGGCTTCTTGGGAACCGCCTTCTTGGCGGCAGCCTTTTTGACCGGCGCGCTCTCGGCCGGCTTCATATCTGGGAACTTCTCCATCAACTTTCGCACCACGGGTGCTTCTACAGTCGATGAAGCTGACTTAACGAACTCACCAACTTCTTGTAACTTGGTGAGGAGCTCTTTACTGTCGAGCCCTAACTCTTTTGCTAATTCGTAAACGCGGACCTTTGCCACAGTTGCCTTCCTGGTTCTCGGCCCCTGCGTCTATCGCGGAAGCCTAAATAAGTGCCTGACTCATGAGCGCGAGGTGCTCATGATTGTGTGTGTGCCTTCATTTTTGCTCCTTGGTATATGTCGAACTGTTAATCGTTTGACCACTTTTGAGGAATTCCTCTAAGTCGGCGGTGCTTAACTCTTCCTTGGACTTGAAAGCCCGAGAAAAAGATCGGCGCTGCGCCGCTAACTCGAAACATCTCGGGTGTAGCCACGCTCCACGACCATGAAGTTCGCGCTTGGGATCGGGAGTTACCTGACCTTCAATCGCTACTAGGTGGAGGAGTCCTTCCGAACTCTCCCGGCTCCGACAGGCGATACAGCTGCGCATCGGGACCATTAAGGAGAACCTTACTCGCTAGGAGCGGTGAGGCGTAAATCCTCGTTCTCAGCAGCGAGGTCCTGCTCAGCTGCAGCCTGCGCGGCGGCTTCGGCGGCCGCCTGTGCCCTCGCGATATCGCT
>CAIWWH010000145.1 GCA_903916385.1 uncultured Actinomycetes bacterium | reverse complement strand
TCAATTGACCAATGCCCAATGATGTGAGATCCTCGCCCAATAATGCACTTACTTCCGATTTTTACCGTTGGAGAAAGCAGCATTTCTTGTTCACCACTTATTCCCGCGGTGAGACACACATTTGGGCCAATAAGAGTTCCGTCACCAATCGCTAGGTAGCGCTCGTTATAAATGACACCTTGCGGAGACATGAGCGCTGCACCTTTTCCAAAGTATTGAAATTTCCTTGAATACGGATCACTTGGCCCAACGGTTGCAACTTCGTTCAAGTAACGACGTGTTGAGCGAACCCTCGCTCCTAAAAACTGACGAAATCTAATACGCAAACTCACTTGGCTAACGCTAGTGGGGGCTGAAGACCTTTGCCTCGGCAAGTGTGTATCGTCATGACATGACTTTGAACGTTGCCATTATTGGTTCTGGATTCGGTGGGCTAGCCGCCTCTATAAAACTACGTAAAGCTGGAATAGATAACTTTGTGATGTTTGAACGAGCATCAGAACTTGGTGGCACATGGCGCGATAACACCTACCCGGGATGTCGCTGCGATGTGGCGAGTAATTTGTACTCGCTTTCATTCGCTCGAAACCCTAACTGGACGAATTCATACAGTTATCAACCTGAGATTCAGCAATATTTGCTAGATGTCGCAAAAAAGTTCAGACTTCGCGACCTCATTAAATTTAATCATGAAGTACTTGACATTACTTACAACGCTGACAAGAAGTTATGGGATCTAAAAACAAATCATGGAGACTTTGAAGCACGCAACGTAATTCTTGCCGCCGGAGGTCTTGCAGAAGCAAGGCTTCCAAACATTGATGGCATCGATTCCTTTTCAGGAAAGATTATGCACACTGCTCGCTGGGATAGTTCAGTTGACCTGCAGGGTAAGCGTGTCGCAATGATTGGTACAGGTGCGAGCGCAATCCAAACAATCCCTGAGATTGTTCCTCTCGTTTCACATCTTGATGTGTTTCAGCGAACTGCGTCATGGGTCCTCCCCCACATGCAAGGCCACCCTGTGAAGAAATGGACCACACTCGCCTACCGGTTCATTCCCGGCGCTCAAAAAATTGTTCGCACTGTTGGATACTGGCGTCGTGAAATGCTGGGTTTGGCATTCGTAAAGAAGATTGAAAAGTTACAAGTTGGTATGGATGGCGCAAAGCTGTTCCGAGACCTTATGGTCACCGATCCAGTTCTAAACGCCAAGCTCACACCGGACTACACAATGGGATGTAAGCGAATTTTGATTTCAAACAGTTTCTATCCTGCGATGGTTCAGCCAAACGTTGACCTAATCACAGAAGGAATAGACAGAATTGAAGCGAACGGGATTCGCACCAAGGATGGCGTTCTCCATGAAGCAGAAATTCTGATCTGCGCAACTGGTTTTTACGTGACAGATAGCCCACTTGGCAGAAAAGTACACGGACTAGACAATGCACTTCTTGCAGATTCATACATGGGTGACATGGCTAATTACTTAGGTAGTTCATTCTCCAAGTTTCCAAATCTCTTCATGATGGGTGGCCCCAACACCTCACTTGGTCACAACTCAATTGTCTTCATGCATGAAAGTCAACTCAATTACATTGTGCCAGCGGTCAAATTCGCACTCAAAAAGCATGCGGTGATTAGCCCTAAAGAAGCGATGGCCGTCGAATGGACCAAAACTATTAGGGCAAAGACGCCACATACTGTTTGGGGCACTGGTTGCACGAGTTGGTATTTGAATGCCAGCGGTGAGAACACCACCGTGTGGCCAGATCAGACTTTTAAATTTCGCCAGCTAACTCGTGGTTTTAAAAAACAGGATCACGACATCACCGTTTAAATAAAAAAGTCCCGTCGCTTCCCAG
>CAIWWH010000144.1 GCA_903916385.1 uncultured Actinomycetes bacterium | reverse complement strand
TCCATAAAAGGGAGCGACAACGGTAATGCGTTTTGCAGAGGCGCGCTTAAGCGCATCGACCATGATCAACTGCTCCATGATCTGCTTATTAACTGGCGCAGCATGGCTCTGAATTACGAAGGCATCTGACCCGCGAACAGATTCTTCGAAGCGCACAAAGATCTCACCATTTGCAAAGTCATAGGCAGAGGTTGGTGTGATTGGGATACCAAGTTCAGCGGCGACATCTTCGGCTAACTCGGGGTATCCACGACCAGTAAAGATACGTAGCCGCTTCTCCGAGCTCAGTCGAAGTTCGCTCATGCTTCCCCCTGTACTTTGTCGGCGCCATCAGTGGCACCAGCTTTGCGTGCGGATTCTGCAGAACGGGAACCAGCGCGCTTGCGCAGGACCCACCCTAAGACATTTCTCTGCTTTGCTCTAGCAACCCCCATTGAACCCGCGGGGACATCTTCAGTGATGACCGATCCTGCCGCCGTATAGGCGCCATCCCCCACGGTCACTGGGGCGATCAGCATGGTGTCACTGCCGATTCGTACATCATTGCCAATCGTGGTCTCGTGCTTATCGACCCCGTCATAGTTGACGAATATGGTGGCGGCACCGATATTGGTGCCCGATCCAATTGTGGCATCGCCGACATAGGAGAGGTGTGGAACTTTGGAGCCCTCGCCGATTGAGGAGTTCTTCACCTCAACATAGGCGCCAACTTTAGCTCCCGCTGCGAGAGTGGTTCCGGGGCGGATGAAGGCGAAGGGACCGACGAGCGCTTGCGCGCCGATGGTGGAGTCGGTAACTCGCGACTCGATGATGCTGGCACCTGCTCCGACAGCAACGCTCTGCAGGGTTGTGCGTGGGCCGATGATTGCGCCGCTCTCGACCTTTGTAGCACCGCTAAGTGCAGAGCCCGGGTAGATCGTGACATCACTTGCAATTTCAACTCCGAGATCGATCCAGGTCGTAAATGGATCGATGATGCTAACTCCAGAGCGCATATGAGCATCGTTAATGCGATCGCGCATGATCGCTGCGCAATCCGCCAATTGGCTCCGGTCGTTAGCCCCTAGAGTCTCGGTGTAATCCTGCGATTGAATTGCAGTAGCGCTCTGTCCCGCTGCTTTCAGTAGCGCAAAGACATCGGTGAGATAAATTTCCCCAGCCGAATTTCCACTCTTTAATCCCGCGAGTGCAGAGCGCAGCGCCGCAATATCGAAGAGGTAGACGCCGGTATTAATTTCATCGATCTCTTTTTGCAATGGGTCGGCATCGCGCTCTTCAACGATGGCAGAAAGTTCGCCAGCCTCATCGCGCACGATTCGACCGTAGCCAAATGGATCAGGAACCTCGGCGCTTAACACGGAAGCATCGACACCCAAGCCGGTGTGCACGTCGAAGAATTCCTGCAGGGTAGGCGCGGTCAAGAGCGGAGTGTCGCCTGCGAGAATTAAGACGGTACCAATCTCTGGAGCGCCTTCGAGCGCTACCTGAACCGCATGTCCGGTGCCATTGCGCTGCTCTTGGAGGACCAACTTTGCATCCGGAAAGGTGGACTGAAGGTGGGCTTCGACAAGTTCGCGAGAAGCTCCGACAACGACTCGTACTTCCTGCGCGTGCAGCGCGGCAATTGCACTGAGCACATGATCGACCATGGGGCGCCCAGCTATTTCATGGAGAACCTTCGGCAACTTCGACTTCATGCGGGTGCCTTCGCCTGCGGCGAGGACGATAGCGAGGTCGAGCTGTCGCATTGCTCTCCCCCCTCGAATTTGGCGGTAATTACCTGGCTCCGCCACCTGTTTCTCAGGTGGCTTTGCTCTCGCTCCGCCACCTGTTTCTCAGGTGGCTTTGCTCTCGCTCCGCCACCAGGTATCGATCCTGGACCCTGGGCTTCAAAGGCCCATGTGCTAGCCACTACACAATGGCGGAACCTGAATTCTCCCTTATTAAGTCCAATGCGACAAATACGCTGAAAATGGGAGAGGGGTAGAACCGAGGATCAAGTGGTGCCGTGGGTTTGGATAGCTCTAAAGAGTTTCAATAACGCGAGCACCGTGTGTCGGTCCAGTGGCGCGGATTACTCCCGCCACCACCCCACTAGCACTTAGCGCAACGGTCAGGTCTAACGCGCGCTCTTCATCTGCTACCAAAAATGCAACCGTCGGGCCGCTCCCCGAAACGATTGCACCGAGCGCTCCATAATCGATCCCGACATCTAGAACGAGCCGTAGAGCGGGGCGCAGAGAGCATGCGGCAGGCTGTAAATCATTGGAGAGGCACTTGCCAACCATGGCGGCATCCCCGGCGCGCAAAGCCTGCAAAATGGCATCTCCGACTTGAGGGCGGGCAATATCTAGCCCGGTCCGCAAACGGTCACACTCGCCATAAACCGCCTGGGTGGAGAGGCCCTGCGGCGCCATCGCCATCACCCAGTTGTAGCTGCCACGGGCGAGGACCGGGGTCAGGTGATCACCTCGTCCACGGCCAATGGCGATTCCTCCAGTGATCGAGAAGGGAACATCGCTGCCCAATTCGGCCCCGATCCTCTCCATGCCATCACGCGATAGTCCGAGCTCGTAGAGGGCATCAAAGGCGACGATGACCGCTGCCGCATCGGCGCTCCCCCCGGCCATTCCGCCTGCAACGGGAATCTCCTTCTTGATAAAGATAGAGATATCGGAGTCAAGGTCGTGGCGATCAATCATCAATTGCGCTGCGCGATAAGCGAGATTGGTCGAGTCGGTCGGAACTCCTTGTGCCGTTGAGCCGCTGACCTGCAGCAGGATTCCGCTCCCCGGTTCGGCAAATTTAACGGTCACGTCGTCATAAATGGAGATTGCTTGAAAGACGGTTGTTACCTCGTGATAGCCATCGGCTTGTAGAGGTCCGACTGAGAGTTGCAAGTTCACCTTTCCGGGAACTCGAACCACTACTCCATTGCGTCTCATTGCTCTAGCGTATTGGCAATCGCTATAAAGTCGCGGAGAAGCAAGGTCTCACCACGGGCGGTAGGGTCGATACCAGCCTTCACAATTGCATCTTCTGCAGCACCAGAAAAAACTTGCGAGAGAGCGCTACGTAACATCTTCCGCCGCTGTGCGAAAGCCGCGTCGATGACCGTGAATGTAATGAGGCGTTCGCTCTCGCTGCCAGCAGCATGGTGGCGAATGAAGCGAACTAAGGAAGAGTCCACATTAGGGATGGGCCAGAAGACTTGGCGCGCCACATTGCCCGCCCCTGATAGATCGGCCCACCAGGTCGCCTTTACCGACGGTGAGCCGTAGGTCTTACTGCCCGGCCTTGCAACGAGTCGATCGGCAACTTCGCTCTGCACCATCACTACACCAGAGCGAATAGTTGGGAACTTCTCTAAGAAATGCAGGAGCACCGGAACCGAAACGTTATAGGGAAGATTCGCAACCAAGATTGTCGGCTCTGCGGGCAGGCTCTGCGTGGTGAGTGCGTCTTCGTTAAGAACAGTCAAGCGCTCGACTTCAAATCCATGAGCCTGCACAGTGAGAGGAAGCTCAACTGCTAAACGGGGATCTATCTCAATTGCAATTACTGAATTCGCGATTTCAAGGAGAGCTAAAGTTAATGAACCAAGTCCGGGTCCAATTTCAAGAGCGACATCATCGCTTTGGACATCGGCGACCTTCACGATGCGACGACAGGTGTTAGCGTCGACGACGAAGTTCTGGCCTAATTTCTTAGTGGGATTTACTCCGATCCGCGCAGCAATCTCGCGAATCTCTGCGGCGCCCAGGAGCGTCGTCACTTAATCAAAGCTCCCGAAGAGGCGCAGGGCATTTTCTGTTACACGATCAGCAAGATAATCGGCGCTCACATCGCGCAGGTCCGCAACGTAGCGCAGAATATTTGCAACTTGGGCAGGAGTATTGAGAGCGCCGCGATGTGGAGTCGGCGCAAGAAATGGTGAGTCAGTCTCAATGAGTAACTGCTCAATCGGCACCAACTTTGCCGCCTCTCGTAGCTCTGGCGCATTCTTAAATGTCACAGTCCCGGCGAAAGAGAGGATGTAACCCGCGGCGACGCACTCCCGCGCCATTTCGGCATCGCCGGAGTAGCAGTGGAAGATCGTCTTTTTGGGGGCTCCAACTTCGATAAGGGTATCGAGAACGGCGCGATGCGCGTTGCGATCGTGAATGACCAGCGCCTTATCGACTTCCTTTGCCAGAGCTATGTGGCGCTTAAATGAGTAAGTCTGTCGGTCGCGCAATTCTGGCTCTGTCCTAAAAAAATCTAAACCTGTTTCACCAATGGCGCGCACTCGTGGATGGCGCGCGAGCTCCGCGATGATCGCGAGATCGCCTTCCAAATCTTCTACAACAGGTGCCTCATTCGGGTGCAAGGCAACCGCGGCTAAAACCTGACCAGGGAAGGCTTCGGCGCAGCGCACTCCCCAACCTGATTGTTCGGCCGAATAGCCAACCTGCACGACACGATCAATACCCGCTGCGGCGGCCGCGGCAAGGAGATCGCGAATCTCTTGCGAATCAGGTTCGCTCTCGGTCACCAACTCCATATGCGCATGCACATCAATGCAGGGGCGATTAAGTGGTTCTGGCGCTGGAGCATCTGGACGTGGCTCTTTTAAGGAGTGACGATCAGACATTAATCGGCTTTCTCCTCTAAACGGGGAAAGAGAACTGCACCCTTAGTGACTTTAGATCCCGCCGGAAGTTGACCCCATTGCGCCACCTTGCCGATGCTCTGCGCACCGATAGGTCCTAGTGTGAGATCGGCGCCCAGTGAACTCCATAGGGTTTCAGTCGTAGCTGGCATAACGGGATGCAGAAGAACAGCAAGGGCGCGGATAGCTTCAGCAGTGTTATACAAGACCGCATCAAGGGCTGCTTTATTGGATGGGTCCTTTGCAAGTACCCAAGGCTCTTGCTCAGTTACGTATCCATTCACTCTCTTGCAGAAATCCATAATCGCATTGATTCCACCTTGGAAATCCAAGGCAACAATCGCGGTATCCGCATGAGCACTCGCCGTGGCTAGTGCAGCTTCTAGGGTCGCATCATGTGCGAGGGCAGGGATTGCCCCATCGCAGTACTTCTCGATCATTGCAATAAGACGCGAGGCGAGATTTCCAAAGTCATTAGCGAGCTCGGATGTGTACCGCGCCGCCATATCTTCCCAAGAGAATGATCCATCGCTTCCAAATGGAATTGCGCGTAGGAAGTAGTATCTAAATGCATCGACACCAAAGTGATCGGTGATATCAGCAGGAGCGATTCCGGTGAGCTTCGATTTGGACATCTTTTCGCCACCAACCAAGAGCCATCCGTGGGCGAATACCTTCTTAGGCAGCGGCAACTCTGCAGCCATCAACATGGCGGGCCAGATGACCGCATGGAAGCGCAAGATATCTTTTCCAACTAGGTGAACATCTGCTGGCCAGGTCCGTGCAAACTTCTTGCCACCCTCAGAATCAACCGGGTCGCCAAGGCCAACTGCTGTCGCATAATTCAAGAGCGCGTCGAACCAGACGTAGATAACCTGCTTGAGATCCCACGGAACTGGAATTCCCCAATCAAAAGAGGAGCGCGATATCGAGAGATCCTGAACTCCGCTCTCCAAGAATGCGATCACTTCATTGCGAGCGCTCGCCGGTTCGCACGCTTCCGGATGATCCTTGTAGTGTTCTAAGAGTTGTGGGACGAATGCGCTGAGTCTGAAGAACCAATTCTCCTCACTCACCATCTCTACTGGAGTGCCATGAACCTTGCAGCGTCCCTCATCTAAATCACCAGGCAACTTAAATTCTTCACAGCCCACGCAGTAAGGACCCTCATACTTTCCAGCGTAAATATGGCCCTGCTCTTTTAAGCCGGTGAGGAAGCGCTGAACTCGCTCCATGTGGCGAGGTTCCGTCGTGCGGATGAAGTCATCGTAGGCAATATTGAGAGAGCTCCAGACCGGCTTCCACGCCTCTTCAACGAGGCGGTCGCACCACTCTTGCGGCGAGGTTCCATTTGCACCGGCCGTATTTAAAACTTTCTGCCCGTGTTCATCCGTTCCCGTTAGGAACCAGACAGATTCACCCCGCTGGCGGTGCCAACGAGTAAGCACATCTCCTGCCACGGTTGTGTAGGCATGTCCAATGTGTGGGGCATCGTTGACGTAATAAATAGGCGTCGTGAGATAGAAAGACTTGGATTCGGCGCTCATAGGGCGATCTTATCTTTCAGAGGACTTGCTACCGACCATGGCATCAAAGACCAAGCGCTTAGGAAGATCAAGTTCTCGAGCAATGGCCGCTATCGCGTCTTTTCGACTCTCGCCGGCGCTTTCGCGCGCACGCACTAGTTCTACGAGATCTGCAGCGCTATGGCTCTGCGAGGCGGGATCAAATCCTTCCAGAACAACGGTGATCTCCCCCAGAATTTCGCGAGCGGCGCTCCACTGGACCAACTCGGCCAAAGTGCCGCGAACGCTCTCCTCGTAGGTCTTTGTCATCTCGCGACAGATCGCGGCGCGCTTTGCCGGACCCATGACGGCGAGGGCATCGGCCAAGGATTCTTGCAAACGGTGTGGCGCTTCGAAGAAGATGATCGTGCGCTCTTCCGTTGCGAGTTTCTCGTACCAGGTGAGGCGAGTACCAGAGGTGCGCGGCGCGAAGCCTTCAAAGCAGAAGCGATCGGTAGCCAACCCCGAGAGCAAGAGAGCGGTAGTTACCGCACTTGGTCCTGGCAGAACTTGGATAGGAATCTGATTTTCTACAGCCACTCGAATAAGGCGGTACCCGGGATCGCTGATTCCAGGTGCTCCCGCATCGGTGATCACAAGGAGGTCTTCGCCAGAGAGCAAGATCTGGGTAAGTTGCTCGATCCGTTCGCTCTCATTTCCCTCGAAGTAAGAGATCACCTTTCCGGTGTACCGGATCCCGAGATCACTCGTAAGGCGGGCTAACTTCCGGGAATCTTCCGCAGCAATATACGGCGCGCTCTCCAGGGCGCTCTTTACTCGCCCAGTCGTATCCCCCACGTTGCCCAGCGGGCCGCAGGCGAGGATCAGCATGGGGCAATTCTCGCAGGCTTTACGCTTGCCTCATGACAATCGTGGCAACTGACGTTACGCGCCTGCGCGATCGCTTCACCCCATGGGGTCTTGGACTCTTGGCGCTCGCCATTCGACTCTGGCACCTGGGTTCTCCGAAGGGCTTTGTCTTCGATGAGGTCTACTACGCTCAGAACGCTAATTCTCTACTGCACCACGGGGTCGAACTTGATCCCAAGAGTGGGGCCGCGCACTTTATCGTGCACCCTCCTGTTGGAAAATGGGTAATTGCCGCCGGCATAAAACTTTTCGGTTATCACGAATTTGGCTGGCGATTCAGTGGAGCGTTGCTCGGTGCGGTATCGATAGTCATGATTTATTTCATAGCCCAACGCCTCTTCAATAATTACTTTCTCTCTTTAAGTGCCGGTATATTGATGAGCGCCGATGGATTACACCTCGTTATGTCACGCACTGCACTATTAGACATTTTTCTGATGTTCTTCACACTTCTGGGCTTCTTCTTCCTGCTCCGCTCACAACATTATGCAGCCGGTATTTCTCTCGGCCTTGCAGCAGCTACCAAATGGAGTGGCATTTATTATCTTGCTGCTTATCTACTCTTCACTCTTTATGTGGAGTATCGACGAAACCGCGCCTTGGAAATCGACAATCCGATCGCGGCATTGATACGCGAGAAACTATTAAAGAGAATTACTCAGTACATCTTCATTCCACTAGCGGTTTATTTGGTGAGTTGGGCTGGGTGGTTCGTTAACACTTCGGGCTACGATCGCAATTGGGCGCAGAGCCAACCACATAGCTTCTTCTCCTTTATCCCCGGACCAATCCGCTCTTTCTGGCACTATCAATCTGAAATCTATAACTTTCATACGACTCTCACTTCATCTCACCCTTACGCCGCGAATGCCTGGAGTTGGCTGATCATGGCTCGTCCTACATCGTTCTACTACCAATCACCTAAGGGATGTGGTGTTCCCGCTTGCGCCCAAGAAGTACTCGCGCTCGGAACGCCATTACTCTGGTGGTCGGGAGTTGCCGCGATCGCGGTCACCTTCGGTTACTGGATTGCCCGTCGCGAGTGGCAGAGCGGACTCCTGCTCTTGAGCTTGGCGGCCGGGTACCTGCCTTGGTTTGCCTGGCAGAAGCGCACCGTATTTAACTTTTACACAATCGCCTTTGAGCCCTTTGTAATATTGCTTATTGTCTACTGTCTTGCAAAATTCCTTGAGCCAAACGAGCAAGGGGTTGTCCCAAAGTTACGGCGAAACGCGAGTTATGGATTTCTTGCTGTGATCGTTCTTAATTTTCTCTATTTTTTGCCGCTCTACTTTGGAAGCGTTATTACCTATAGCCACTGGAGTTCTCTGATGTGGTTCCCGAGCTGGATTTAAGAAAAGACCCTGCTTGAGAAATTATTGGTTAGAAGCCCAATCGCGCTCGGCTGCTGCCTGCTCCACCAACTCTTGATCGAAGAGCTCATCGCGAACTGGAATCTCTAGTGCGCTCTGTCGCTCCTGCTCAGCACTCCACTTACCCGGTGTAGTCAGGTCAATCGTGCGCTTAGGTGTGATTGCCTTAGGGGCTGTTACGTAAGTAGGGCGCGGTACTTCGACAGGAGACCAACTGCGCTCCTGATCTTTGCCGATGATAGTGATGCTAGAACTAGTTGCCCGTTCGCTGAGCGGTACCCATTGCTCCAGAACAATCTCGCTCTGTGAGCGCGGACGCTGAGAGAGATCTATGCGCGCCTTGGGATTCTCTTTAATCTCTGCAGCCGTAATTGTGGCTAACGCCGCCAAGCGACGCTTCTTTACCTGCGCCGCAACAACCTGACGACGCACGTTGACAACATAGATGGCGAGAGCAGTCACGGGAATCAAAATCGAGAGCGTTGGAATCAACCCAGCAACCACAGCCAGAGAGGTTGCAACAAGGAGGAAGGTGAGAACGGCGAGCACCAAGCGACGCAAACGCATCGTCTTTGAACGCTCTTCCAAGTTAATGGGATCTGGAAAGTTAGGGGTGGAAGCCACGATCTTCATGGCGCTCTTGTAGCGCTCGGTCTCACGGCCTGATTGGGTCTCATGTTGACGCATCCAACGTGGCAAAAAGTAGGCGACCCACATACCTATGATGATCAGGTAAATGAGTCCGGAAGCCATGGAATGAAACAATAATTGGTTATTAGGCGAAAAGTCGGGATTTAGACGTTATGTCTTAATTGAAATTTTTTGGGTTTTCTGCGACAAAACTGAGGTGATCGCGCCAATCACCGGCAATGTGTAGGTATCTAGAGCGAACTCCTTCATAGTGATATCCGCTCTTTTCCGCGACCTTGCGCGATGCAGCATTCTCTGGACGAAGATTTATTTCTATCCGGTGCAATTGCAGCTCATGGAAGGCAAAGTCCGTGAGTGCCTTCACAGCCCGCGTCGTATATCCACGATTGGAATAGCG
>CAIWWH010000143.1 GCA_903916385.1 uncultured Actinomycetes bacterium | reverse complement strand
GGAATCACCTTTATCTCTGCAGATCGCGAATTGGGTTACGGAGACGCCATTGAAATGGCCTTGGAACAGACCCCGAAATTGCATGACCCGGTTGCACTGGCAAATGAATGTATCTGGCTTATCCATGACGATTGCGCGCCAACGAAAGAGACTTTACAACTGCTCCTTGAGGCAATTAAGGATCGCCCTCAAGTAGTAATCGCTGGACCGAAGTTGTTGGGCTGGTATAACCGCGATCATCTTCTGGAAGCGGGAGTTTCTATCGCGCCAAATGGAGCGCGTTGGACAGGCTTGGAACCGCGCGAACAGAACCAAGGTCAACATGATGAAATTAAAGAAGTTCTCTCCGTAAGCACGGCCGGAATGTTGGTGCGTCGTGCAGCTTTTGAGGAGCTCGGTGGACTCGATCCCAATTTGGCACTCTTTCGCGATGACGTAGATTTAGGTTGGCGCGCATATGTTGCAGGATTTAGTGCGATCTGCGTCGGCGCAGCAAGTGCATTTCACGCACAGGCAGCAGCCAGCGAGCGACGCACCGTTGATGTCTCGGAAGCTTTTCTCCATCGCCCACTTCTCCTTGACCGGAGAAATGCTGCATATGTAATGCTGGCAAACTCATCGTGGTGGACCTTGCCGTGGTTAGTCGTCCAACTCTTAGGTACGAGCTTCTTACGGGTTATCTTCGATCTGCTCGCCAAGTTACCGGGCTACGCGGGAGATGAGATCGCGGCGGTGGCGCTCTTGCTGATCCACCCCACCGATCTGATCAAGGCCCGACGCTCGAGGAGAAGAAAGCGACTCCTTTCACCTTCAGTAGTTGGGCCGTATATTCCTCCGCGCGGAAGTCAGATCCGCGCAGGCTTTGATCAAATTACAAACACGATTGCACAACGTTTGAAGAGCGAGTCTGAAGTAGCTGTCGTGGAACGCGAGAGCTACGCAGATCTTGGTGTTATCAGCGAAGAGTTTGATGAGCCCGACTTCTCCTTGCCAGCGCGTATCTCCATTCTTCGCGGTGTGGTGCGCCGCCCAGATACCCTCTCGCTTCTCGCCGTGAGTGCCCTTGCCATTATTTCGGCACATGCCCGCTTCGGTTCATTAGTAGGCGGTGCGCTCGGATTTATACCTGCGACAGGTACGGATCTCCTTCGCCACTACGCGCAGGCTTGGCATCTCGTGGGCATGGGTTCGGCAGTATCAGCGCCTCCCTGGATGGCCATTATCGGCCTGGCATCCGTAGTCACTCTGGGTCACTTACCAATATTCGTAACCTTGCTCTTCCTACTAACGCCGCCACTTGCCTTCATTATCTTCGTAACTTCACTTCGCCATATCGGCGTCTCACAACGCACATCAACATTTGGTGGTCTTGTATACGTTTTGACTCCACTCTTGTGGAGCTCACTTAACCAAGGGCGTATCGATATCTTGGTCCTCTACCTTCTGGCCCCGATATTTATCTTTGTTAGACCCTTGATGGTTTCTATGCTCGATATCTCGTGGCGGAGAGTTTTCGCGACGATCCTCCTGGTCGCCTTGGTCGCCTCCTTCTCCCCACTTCTTCTCGCACTCTGGCTCTTGGTCCAACTCGTTCTGCTTACTAGCGAGAGCATCGGCCTACTTCGAAACCCCGAGAAGAGCGCGGGATGGATTGACCTTCTTGAGAGTGCACAATTCCGCCCAGTTTCTAAACGTATCGCCGCAATTTTTACGGTGCCACTGCTCACCTTGCCTTGGTCACTCGGGCTTCTCATCCACCCCACTCAATTTCTACTTGCTCCTGGGATTCCGCTTGCAAACGGTGGTGCGGTACCAAGCCTGCTTTTAAATCCTGGTGGAACAGGTGCGCCCGCCTGGTGGGTTATCGCACCGGTCTCACTCTTTACACTCTTTAGTCTCTTTATCCGTTCGATGCGTCGCAGTGCGCTCGTAAGTGCTTGCCTGCTTGCTATCGCAATCTTGCTCAATACTTTTCATATTCCAGGTCATGGTGCTGTAGAGCCTGTCTTCGTTGGATCTCTCTTCTTAGTAATCTCAATTATTCTCATTCCGCCGATGCTGGTGGTCTTAGAGCGAGTCACTCCAAATCTACGGGTTCGAAATCTCGGGATATCGCATCTGGCAATCGCAGGCGCAACTGTTCTCTCGTTGGTCAGCACGATTCTCTTCGCGGGATGGGTCCTGATTGGGCAATCGACATCACTTGTCCAATCTGATCAGAGCGACGTGGTTCCAGCCTTCGTCTCGGCACTGGCACAGAGCCCGGCGAAACCTAAGACATTAGTTCTCTCTGCAACGAACTCAACGACGACCTTCTTTATCTCTCGCGGAAATCCCTTGAGCCTGGGAGATGCAGATGTAGCCACCGAAACCCCTCCTCAGATTGAAGATGCGGTATCTCAATTAATCTCTGGATCAGGTGTAAGCGCGGCGAAGGTACTCGGTTCATTCGGAATTCAATATCTCTTCTTGAAGGCGCCAGTCTCTCCCGAGAGTACGCGTGCCATTGATGGAGTGGGTGGCTTCACCAGAATGTCCGCGACTCAGATTGGAATCGTCTGGCATATTGTGGGCTCTTCGCCAAGAGTGATATTGGCGGGTACTAATGGGAAGAATTATTTGATTCCTGCCAGCGATATTGGGGCAACGGGGAAAGCGGCGGAGCCGGGCCAACTGGTTGTCGCAGAGAAGTACGATCGCAGTTGGCGATTGATTAGCAACGGAGTCAATGTTCCGCTGCAACACGCGACCAGCGGACTGCCCGTCTTCTCCGTTTCTTCACCTGGCAAGGTGACGCTCCTCTTTGATGCGACGGCACATCGCGGTCTGATCTCCTTACAACTTTTGACGCTTCTTATCGCTGTCGTTATGGCCCTGCCATCTGGCCGCCGGCGCCGACAAGTTCCACTGGAAGAGTTGGTGTAGCGATGAAGTTCAAAAACCTTCTTCTTGGAGTACGCGCTCCGCTGATAGTTGCAGGAGCAGTTGCCGTAGCCACGTTGGTTCCTCATGCGAAGGCTTTAATCGTAGAAGGTGGAAGTTATCCCGCAACGGTCTGCCCTGGTGCATTGAGTGGGGGAGTTCAACGGATCTCATTGCCGGCAGAACGAATTGCAACTCGATTGGTTGCAGCGAAGAGCGAGAAGCTGACGGTCCAAAAATCTTCGGTGATCGTGGGAGGAAGCGCCCCAACCTTCGTCAGCGGCAATCCAGGCTCTGCTCTGGCTTTTGAATCAGTCACGGGCACCAGCACGGCAGACGCTGCGTGTGAGGTCGGCGGTATTGATCAGTGGTTTATTGGAGGATCAGCGGGAGTCACGAGCCAGAGCGTCTTGCAAATTATCAATAGTGGTCTGAGCGACTCAATGCTCCAGATCTTCCCTTACAACTCAAAAGTGGCCTTGGCACCTATCGCAGTGACGGTGAAAGCGAATTCGGCACAGAATATTGCGCTCTCTTCGATTGCTCCCGGGGACGAAGCGGTGGCACTCCACCTCGTAACCGAGTCGGGACGGGTCAGTTCATTTCTCCTTGACCATCGCCGGGCAGGTTTGAAAGATCTCGGCGCCAGCTTCGTAACCCCAGTGGCAGAACCAGCGACTGTTAGTTACATATCGGGAATTCTTCCTTCAAGTTCTAAGGTGGCTTCAACAATGCGATTTCTGGTGCCGGGCAATATTGATGCAAATGTGCACCTCTCCATCTTTTCGGGTGGCGGGACATTTACACCGGTCGGCTTTGATTCGGTCACCATTGCACATCAGAAAGTCGTCGACCTTCCTCTTCCACTAGTTGCACTCAGTGGTGCTTATGGAATCCAAATAACATCAGATCAACCACTCTTCGCGTCGACTCTTACACGCACAAGTGGTTCAGGAGCGGACTTCGCGTGGGCAGGACAGCTCACACCACTCTCCAATTTCTCGCTGAACTTAGCGGGTGCAAGGGCCCTCTTCTTCTTCATGGGCAAATCGGTCTCCTTGCACGTTAACTGGGTGGATGCAAAGGGGAAGTCAAAGAGCGCATTGATCGTGGGAGGTAGTTCTGCATCGTGGCGTCCAGTAGGCGCTTTACGCGGCGTGACATTTAAAGTTCTCGGCAAAGAAGCGATTTATGGAGGAGCCATAGTGGCGAATGCCGATGGTGGAATTAACTATCTTCCGCTCCTCGCCAATCAACTTATTTCGCGAGCCCAGGCACCAGTCGCAGACCTAAGAACCTTGACGCGCCACTAGGTATAGCAAATCCACCATTTCGTGGCACCAAGGCACTAACCTCTCAATTATGCGAACACAACACCGCTCCTCTCGAACCTGTTCGCGCGCCAGTTGCCAATTACCAGCGATTAAGACCCTCACCTACATTTACGCAGAGTCCACAGCGGTTCTGGGCCCTCTGGCCACCTACGCCGAGCCGCACTCGTATGACCTCTGCCAAATGCATGGTGAGAAGTTAACGCTGCCGAATGGATGGAGCGTGACAAAGTTAGAACCGGAGGCGGCCCAGGCTGGTCCTAGCGAGGATGATCTGATGGCGATCGCAAATGCGGTTCGCGAGGTGGGGAGCCAACAGAGCGCACCCAATCCAACCCCTCCCCAGCCCCCCGAGATCGGTCGACGCGGACACCTGCGCGCAATACCTTCCAATTAATTTCATCTTCGCCACCTCTTTTCTCAAGTAGATTTCCACCATGTTCACCCGAGAAGAGCTGGACCAGGTCATCAAGGCGTATGACATTCGGGGACTGGTGAAGAAACAGATAACTCCCGATTTCACCTTCGTACTCGGCACCGCCTTTGCGCGCTTCTTGGCCGAAGAGCGGGAGCCTGGGACGGTTGTCATTGGGGAGGATATGCGCCCCTCTTCGGATGATCTAGCTACCGCCTTTGCCGATGGTTTGAACTCCCAAGGTGTGGACGCCATTCGGATAGGGCTGGCGTCTACCGACATGCTCTACTTCGCTTCCGGATCCCTTAACCTTCCTGGAGCGATGTTTACCGCGAGCCACAATCCGGCCGCTTATAACGGGATTAAGTTAGCCAAGTCAGGTGCCCGCCCAATTGGTGCTGAATCTGGACTGCTGCGCATCAAGTCATTAATGGAGCAAGGCGTTTCGATGCAGGTTGGCCCCATCGGACGGACTACAGAGCAAGAGCTCTTGAATGACTACATTGATTTCCTCCTCAGTTTGTTTAAGACCGATGAGTTCTCATCTGGTCGCAGGTTGAAAGTTGTCGTGGATGCGGGAAATGGCATGGCGGGATTCACTGCGCCGGCTTTGATGGCCCGCTTAAACGTTGAATTGGTACCTCTCTACTTTGAACTGGATGGCAACTTCCCCAACCATGAGGCGAATCCCATCGATCCCAAGAACCTTCGCGATCTGGTCAAGAAAGTGAAGAAGGTCAAGGCGGATATCGGACTGGCCTTTGATGGAGATGCTGACCGCTGCTTCCTAGTTGATGAAGCAGGCGAGTTGGTGAATCCATCGGCCCTAACCTCGCTCATCGCTATTCGCGAGTTAAAGCGCAGACCTGGCTCCACAATTATTTATAACCTGATCTCCTCCAAGGCGGTTCCTGAGATCATCACCGAGAACGGAGGGACTCCACTGCGCTCTCGCGTTGGCCACTCCTATATCAAAAGGATGATGGCAGAGAGCGGCGCGATCTTTGGAGGCGAGCACTCGGGTCACTTCTACTTTGATGATTTCTGGCGGGCAGATTCGGGAGCGCTCGCTGCGCTCTATGCCATCGCTGAACTGTCACATAGCGATCAACCACTCTCGGCCTTGTTGGCACCGCTCAATCGCTATTTCTCTACCGGGGAGATCAACACCACGGTGGCAGATCCGTTGGCGAGCATCGCGCGGGTTAAGGATGCATTCTCCGAGACATGTGAGATTGACGAACTCGATGGGGTCACCGTTACCGCTCCCGAGTGGTGGTTTAACGTGCGCGCCTCTAATACTGAACCCTTGCTCCGCCTTAACGCTGAGGCGACCACGACCAAGGAGCTAAAGAAGGTTCGGGACAGGGTCTTGGCCCTAATCGGGTAACCTTTAGTCCTACGGACGCCTGTCCACCACTCATTAGACATGTATCTGACATGTACGTGAACTCTCGAAGGAGCCCTTGTGTCGGTCGAAACATCAGTTAGTTATGACATTGCTAATTCCTCTCTCGCAGCCGAGGGCAAGAAGAGAATTGAATGGGCCGAACGTAATATGCCGGTCCTCGCACAGATCAAAGAGCGTTTTGCTATCGAGAAGCCATTCGTTGGAATTCGAATCGCTGCCTGCATGCATGTCACTACCGAAACAGCTAACTTGATGCGCGCCCTGCAGGCTGGCGGCGCTGAGTTGGCACTCTGTGCCTCTAACCCTCTCTCCACACAAGATGACACCGCGGCCGCCTTGGTTCACGAATATGGAATCAACGTATTCGCACACAACGGAGTGGATCGTGAGGGGTACTACCGCGATCTCAACTCTGCGCTCGATATAAAGCCAAATTTAGTCTTTGATGATGGATGCGATCTGGTAAACACTATTCATACCTCACGCACCGAATTACTCCCAGAGATCATGGGCGGATGCGAAGAGACAACCACGGGAGTCATTCGCTTAAGCCAGATGACAAAAGATGGCGCGCTAAAATTTCCAATGATCGCTGTGAATGACACCGATACCAAGCATATGTTTGATAATCGCTTCGGAACCGGGCAGTCGACGATGGATGCCATTTTCCGCGCGACTAACGGTTTGGTAGCTGGCTCCACTGTTGTCGTATGTGGATTTGGATATTGTGGAAAGGGAGTGGCAGAGCGCGCTCGTGGAATGGGAGCGAACGTTGTTGTCACCGAGATTGATCCAACAAAGGCCTTAGATGCTTTGATGCAGGGATATCGCGTTATGAACTCACTCGAGGCTGCCAAGATCGGTGATTTCTTCATCACCGTCACTGGAAATCGCGATGTACTTCGTGAAGAGCACTTTGCGGTTATGAAGGATGGGGCGATCTTCGCGAATTCGGGCCACTTTGATATTGAGATTGATGTGGCCTGGTTAGAGAAGCACGCTGCTAAGAAGAATAAGCGTATTCGCCACCAGACTGATGAATATGTACTTGCAGATGGCCGCCGCCTACTTTTGATCGCGGAAGGGCGTCTTGTAAATCTTGGCGCAGCAGAAGGTCACCCAGCTTCAGTGATGGATATGTCCTTCTCTGATCAAGCTCTTACCGCAGAGTGGCTAGTGAAGAGCGCAGCTGGCCTCGGAGCTGGACTTCATGAGGTTCCAACTGAGATTGATAAAGAGGTTGCACGTTTGAAGCTCGCCAGCATGGGAGTCACTATCGACACCCTCACCGCTGCGCAAGAGCACTACCTCAGTTCATGGGAGCACGGCAGCTAATGACTCTGATCATGGTCGTCGATGATGACCAAGATTTAGCAGAGATGCTGGGGATCGTCTTAACCGGATCCGGCTTTGAAGTCGATCTGGTTAATGCGGGCGATCAAGTTATGACCATCTTTAATTCGCACGAGCCAGATCTCGTCTTGCTCGACGTCATGCTTCCTGGCATGAGCGGCATAGAAGTTTGCAAATTGATTCGCGATAAATCGATGGTCCCTATTGTCATGTTGACCGCCAAAGGCGATAGCTACGACGTAGTGAAGGGACTTGAGGCTGGAGCTGATGATTACGTCGTCAAGCCATTTAACCCCTCCGAGTTGGTTGCTCGCATAAAGGTGCGTCTACGTCGCTCTAGTTCCGAGAGCTCAACAACTTTGCGCATTGGCGATATCGTTATTGATCAAGTCGCGCATACGATTATTCGAAATGGCAAAACCATTCCGCTTACGCGTCTGGAGTTTGACCTTCTGGTGGCACTGGCCAAAGAGCCGGGACGGGTCTTCACACGCGATGCTCTCTTGAGCGAGGTTTGGGGTTACCAACATGCGGCCGATACCCGTTTGGTGAATGTGCACGTTCAGCGACTGCGCGCCAAGGTGGAAGAGGATGCTGATAATCCGCAGATTGTTCTCACTGTTCGCGGCGTTGGATATAAGGCGGGAACGAGTCAGGCGTGAGTTGGCTTGGCGGCAGATGGCGTAGTTCGATCCTCTTTCGCGTTATCAGTACCACCTTCATCCTCTCCCTGATACTAATCTCACTTGTCGGCAGTATTCTCTTTATTCAAATTTCAAATGGAATCTTCCGCGAGAAGACCAACGAATCAGTGTCGGAAGCGCAATCACTGTATGAGTATGCCCAAGGGCAACTCGATGCAACTTTGTATCTCACTTCACTCAAGTTGCCGACGGTTGTTCACACAATCTTGCAGGGAAGTGACCTCACAGTTGCGACGACCCCACGTGAAGTAGTTTTAATCGGCTCACCGATCCTGCACAAGTCAAATAGCTTTTATGATGGCGCCTCCGGGAACGTAGATCTCACCTCGATTCCTAACAGCCTGCGCATCCAAGTGCGCAAGACTGGAGGTGCACAGTGGATACGTGGAACCATCAATTTCAAGGATGGCCATACGCAGGATGCCATCATCGTTGGTCACGCCATTGAAGTACCGCCGCAATCTCCCTACGAGCTCTACTACGTATTCTTACTTACCGAGCAACAGACCATCGTGAATTTCATCGGCCGCCTTCTGCTCCTTGCAGGATTTCTCCTCATCTTTATGATCGGTGGAATCTCTTGGTATGTGATTCGCCAAGCAATTAACCCAGTTCGAGATGCTGCAGAAATCGCAGAACAACTAACGGCGGGTGATCTCAATCGTCGCATGCATGTCGTCGGAGAAGATGAGATGGCTCGCTTGGCGATTTCCTTTAATGAGATGGCGCTTTCGATGCAACAACAGATCTCACGGTTAGAAAATCTCTCCCGATTACAGCAACGCTTTGTATCTGATGTTTCCCATGAACTGCGCACGCCGTTAACGACGATCCGCATGGCCTCGCAAGTCATCGCAGATGCGCGGGACAAGATGGAACCTGCCGTCGCGCGCAGCGCCGAGTTATTGCAATCGCAGATTGCCCGCTTTGAATCACTCCTGACTGATTTGCTAGAGGTCAGTCGCTTCGATGCCAGCGCCTCCATTTTGGAACTCAAGGAGACTGATATCAAGACACTGGTGATCCAAACTATTGATCAACTTCACATCGGCCACCCCGGTCAGATCCATACAGATTTCTCCTCTGCCCCTGTTACGGCACTTGTTGATCCGCGGCGCATCGAACGAGTTCTGCGCAACTTGATCGCTAATGCGATCGACCACAGCGAGGGCAAGGCGATAGAAATTCTGATTCGTCAGAGTGAGCGAGAAGTTGCAGTTGGAGTGCGAGATTACGGTGTGGGATTTAGCGAGAGAGAATCAGAACGTCTCTTTGATCGCTTCTGGCGCGCCGACCCATCGCGCTCCCGTTTGCGTGGCGGCACCGGCCTAGGACTTTCGATATCTCTTGATGATGCGAAGTTGCACCAAGGCACGCTCAAGGCGTGGGGCGCTCCGGGTAAGGGAGCGAACTTTGTTCTTACTGTTCCAAAAGCTCCTGGTATTCCGATCCAAGGTGAGCCGATTCCAGTTAACCCCAACGATCCGACTTCCACATCATTCTTATCCTTTGATGAGGATGACATCTAAATAGTCCGAGAGTTTCTCTATGGACTCACTCGCGCAACTCCTATTCCCTCCCTCCTGCCTCATTTGTGGGGCCGCTCAGTTTGATATCTGCGGGAAGTGCGACGCAAGAATTATTCGCAGCCAGCACCGCCTAGATATTGATGGGGTGCGGCTCTGGGCCGCTGCTCTATATGGTGATGAGCTTGCTCAGATAATTCTGCAAGCGAAGGAGGAGAACAGTTCACCGGCACGGAATTTTCTGGTCCAACTCCTTGTTGAGGCTTGTGTGCAAGCCCTAGGGAGTTCTGAGAGTTCAGCGGATTTAATACTCGTTCCCGTTCCTTCACGCCCATCTGCAAATCGAGAGCGTGGGTATCGCCATGCCTACTTGTTGACGAAGGGGTTGGCGAAGGAGCTCAAGAGGCGAAATGTGGGAGAGGTCGCGGTGCGGGAATTCCTCAGGGTGAATCGCGCTATCGTCGATCAGAGCAATCTCAACAGGGCAGAGCGCTCTCGCAATCTCTCGGGTGCCTATTCCCTGCAGAGCAGAGGGAAGACCTCACTGCGCGGGAGTGCCGGCAGTAGCTTCTTCTTGATCGATGATCTGGTCACTTCGGGAGCCTCGGCGCGAGAGGGGCTGCGCGCCTTACGCGCTGGCGGCATCTACCCATCGGCTCTGCTCGCCGCTGGGGTCTCACCTGGAGTCTCCGGGGGAGTTTTTTCCTAATACGATAGGGGCTGGTAAATGATTAAAGATTCCGAAAAGAGGGTTCGTGGCTGTTCTAGATAAAATCCTACGCGCAGGCGAAGGTCGTGCCGTTCGTAACCTGGAAAAGATGGCCGAAGAGGTTAACTCTTGGGAGCCCAAGATCGTTGCTCTGAGCGATGAAGAGCTGCGCGCCCAAACCATTAAATTTCGCGAGCGTCTAGCAGCCGGTGAGAGCTTAGATTCTCTCCTTCCTGAAGCCTTTGCGACCGTTCGACAGGCTGCCGTTAGAACTCTGGGGCAGCGCCACTATGACGTTCAGCTTATGGGCGGAGCCGCGCTCCATCTCGGAAATATCGCCGAAATGCGGACAGGCGAGGGCAAGACTCTTGTCTCAACTCTGCCGGCCTACCTCAACGCTTTGACCGGCAAGGGCGTTCACGTCGTCACCACCAATGATTACCTCGCCGAGCGCGATAGCGAGTGGATGGGTCGCGTCCACCGTTTTCTTGGCTTAAAAGTCGGCGTCATCCTCGCCAGCATGACGCCCGCTGAGCGCCGCGAAGCCTATGCGGCGGATATCACTTACGGCACCAACAACGAATTTGGTTTTGATTACCTGCGTGACAATATGGCCTGGTCACTTGAAGATTGCGTACAGCGCGAACATAACTTTGCCATCGTCGATGAGGTTGACTCGATTCTCATTGATGAGGCGCGTACTCCGCTGATCATTAGCGGTCCGGCTGATAAGGCGACCAAGTGGTACGTCGAATTTGCAAATATCTGCGGACAATTGACCCGCGATCTGCATTACGAGATAGATGAGAAGAAGAAGACAGTCTCAATTCTTGAAGAGGGCGTCACAAAGGTCGAAAATATTCTCGGTATCGAAAATCTTTACGAGGCTGTCAATACACCGCTGATCGGCTATCTCAATAACGGAATTCGTGCCAAAGAGCTCTTCAAGCGCGATAAAGATTACGTCGTTATGGGCGGTGAGCTTCTGATCGTCGATGAACATACTGGTCGCATGCTCTCCGGTCGTCGTTATGCCGAAGGTTTGCACCAAGCCCTCGAAGCGAAGGAGCGCATTGAGATCAAGGATGAGAATCAGACTCTCGCTACGATCACTCTGCAAAATTACTTCCGCCTCTACGAGAAGCTCTCTGGCATGACCGGTACAGCTATGACAGAGGCCGCCGAATTTATGCAGATTTATAAGTTGGGTGTAATTCCAATTCCAACTAATAAGCCAACAGCGCGCGTTGACTCCTCGGATTTGATTTACAAGACTGAGGCTGCCAAGTTCTTGGCTGTTGCCGAAGATATCGTCAAGTGCCATAAGGCTGGTCAACCAGTTCTCGTCGGTACCGTCTCGGTCGAGAAGTCAGAAGAACTTTCGGCGGTTCTGACTCGGCGCGGTATTCGCCATGAGGTCCTTAACGCCAAGCAACATGAGCGTGAAGCAGCCGTGATCGCCCGCGCCGGAACGGTGGGGGCAGTTACCGTCGCCACCAATATGGCTGGACGCGGTACCGACATTATGCTCGGTGGAAATCCAGAATTTATGGCGGACTTTGAGTTGCAACGTCGCGGATTAAACCCAGCCGAAAATCCCGAGGAGTACGAGGCCGCTTGGCCAGCTGAAATTGCAAAGCAGAAGGCAGCTGTTGCTCTCGAGCACGAGACTGTCGTCGCCGCTGGTGGTTTATACGTTCTCGGCACTGAGCGTCACGAATCGCGTCGCATCGATAACCAGTTGCGCGGACGTTCTGGACGACAAGGTGACCCAGGAGAGTCTCGTTTCTACTTATCCTTGCAGGATGATCTGATGCGTCGTTTTAACTCTGGACTGGTTGAACGCTTCTTAGGCGCCGCTGGAATCTCCGATGATGTCCCGATTGAATCAAAGATGGTTTCCAATGCCATCCGCTCGGCACAGACCCAAGTCGAATCTTTAAACTTTGAGATGCGTAAGAATGTTTTGAAGTACGACGATGTCATGAACCGTCAACGCACCGTCGTCTACTCAGAGCGCAGAGAAGTGCTTGAGGGTGAAGATATTTCCGGCCAGGTCCAGAACTTTATGGTCGATACGCTTACGGCTTATGTGCAGGGCGCAACCGTTGAGGGATATCCAGAGCAATGGGATCTTGACGCACTCTTTACAGCGCTCAATGTTCTCTATCCAGCGAGCGTAACTCCCGAGTCGTTGGCCCAAGAAGTCGGCGGGATAGCAAATCTCGATGCTGACTTTATTTTGGACCGTGTTCTTGCTGATGCACAGGCACAATATCGTGCTCGTGAAGAGACACTTACTGCACCTGTAATCCGTGAACTTGAGCGCAAGGTGCTGCTCTCTGTCCTTGATCGCAAGTGGCGCGAACATCTCTACGAGATGGATTACCTCCAAGAAGGAATCGGTCTGCGTGCCATGGCACAACGCGATCCTCTTGTCGAATACCAACGCGAGGGCTACGAGTTATTCGCAGCGATGATGGATGGTATTAAAGAGGAGCTCGTCGGTCTGCTCTTCCACGTCGAAGTTAACGTGGAGACGACTGATGAGAATGGCGCACCCGTCATTGCTGCTCCAGGTTTAGAGGTTCCTGCTCCTGCCGAAGTTAGTCAATTGCGTTACACCGCAGCAGATGAAGATGGCAGCGCCGTTGAAACCGGAGGAGGAACACCTAAGAATGCCCCTTGTCCTTGTGGATCAGGAAGAAAGTACAAGCGCTGTCACGGCGCCGCTTAACTCAGCCCGTATTTCTAAGTCCTGCTGCGACACCATTGATGGTGAGCAGTAGGGCTCGACGGATGG
>CAIWWH010000142.1 GCA_903916385.1 uncultured Actinomycetes bacterium | reverse complement strand
TCTGCCATGAGGGCTTCGTACTCGTCGTTGATCTTCTGACGTTCAAGAGCTGCGATACGACGTAGCTGCATATCCAAAATTGCATTCGCTTGAATCTCGTCAACATCAAGCAGTTTCATCAAACCGGTGCGAGCTTCTTCCGGAGTCTTTGATGCGCGAATAAGTGCGATAACTGCATCGAGTGCATCGAGTGCTTTGAGATAACCTTGCAAGATATGCGCACGACGCTCGCGCTCGGCGAGGCGGAAGCGAGTACGACGAACAATTACTTCGACTTGGTGCTCAATGTAGTAACGGATGAACTCATCAAGGCGCAGAGTGCGCGGAACACCGTCAACCAGGGCCAACATATTGGCACCAAAGGAATCCTGCAGTTGGGTGTGCTTATAAAGATTATTGAGAACAACCTTTGGGGTGGCGTCGTTCCGCAAGACGATAACTAAACGTTGTCCGAGACGTTCATTTCCTTCATCGCGGACATCGGCAATACCTTTGATGCGACCATCTTTAACGAGTTCGGCGATCTTCAACGCTAAGTTATCTGGATTTACTTGGTAAGGAAGTTCTGTTACAACGAGACAGGTGCGCTTATTGATCTCTTCAATCTCAACAACGGCGCGCATAATGATGGAACCGCGACCTGTTCTGTAAGCATCTTCAATTCCTTGGCGACCAACGATCAGCGCCTTTGTTGGAAAGTCCGGACCTTTAACAATCGTCATCAGCTTTGCAAGGGTCTCTTCGGCAGATGCATCTGGGTTTTCAAGGGCCCAGGCGGTTGCCTGGATAATCTCAGTGAGATTGTGTGGTGGAATATTTGTCGCCATTCCAACAGCGATACCGGCAGAGCCGTTAACTAAGAGATTTGGAAAGCGCGATGGCAGGACGGTTGGCTCTTGGGAGCGGCCGTCGTAGTTTGGAATAAAATTGACGGTATCTTCATCGATATCCCGCATCATCTCCATTGCGAGTGGAGCAAGCTTTGCTTCGGTATAACGCATCGCTGCAGCTGGATCATTACCTGGTGAACCGAAGTTGCCGTTGCCGTCAATTAATGGATAGCGCAGTGACCAGAATTGTGCCAAGCGAACAACAGCATCGTAGATAGCCCCGTCGCCATGTGGGTGATAGTTACCCATGACATCACCGACGATACGAGAAGATTTGTAATATCCCTTGTCGGGACGATATCCCGCATCAAACATCGCGTAGAGAACCCGGCGATGAACTGGCTTAAGACCATCGCGAACGTCCGGTAAGGCGCGCCCAACAATTACTGACATGGCATAATCGAGATAGCTGCGAGCCATCTCTACTTGAAGATCGACAGACTCAACCTTCGAGCCCTCCATGCCCTCTTGAAATCTATCGTCCATCAGATATCCAAGAATCTGACGTCTTTGGCATTACGTTGAATAAATGAGCGACGTAGATCAACATCTTCACCCATAAGTACAGAGAAGAGATCATCGGCAGCTGCCGCATCATCGAGTGTTATCTGCGTCAAGATGCGGTGAGTTGGATCCATTGTGGTGTCCCACAACTCCTTCGCGGGCATCTCGCCTAAGCCTTTAAAGCGTTGAATTCCATCTTCTTTTGGTAGACGCTTACCGGCATCTAGCCCAATCTTGATGAAGCCATCGCGTTCACGATCACTAAATGCATATTGCACGGGCTCTTTACCGCCCCACTTCAATTTATATAGCGGTGGTTGAGCGAGGTATACAAAACCGTTTTCAATAAGTGGGCGCATGAATCTAAATAACAAGGTCAGAAGAAGTGTGCGGATATGTTGTCCGTCGACGTCGGCATCAGCCATCAAGATAATCTTGTGATAGCGCAACTTAGCGATATCAAATTCATCGTGGATACCAGTGCCTAGAGCAGTGATAAGTGCCTGTACCTCGTTGTTTTGTAGAACGCGATCGATGCGGGCCTTCTCAACATTGAGAATTTTTCCACGAATTGGAAGGACTGCCTGGTAGCGCGAATCACGACCGCCTTTGGTTGATCCTCCTGCGGAGTCGCCCTCAACAATGTAAAGCTCACATTTTTCTGGTTCGGTCCATTGGCAGTCGGCCAACTTGCCTGGCATTCCACGTCCTTCAAGTAGACCCTTGCGTGAGCGACTTAGATCGCGAGCTTTGCGGGCTGCTACACGAGCAGATGCTGCGTCGATGCTCTTACGGACAATGTCTTTTCCTTCACCAGGATTCTTCTCAAACCACTCGGTGAGAAATTCATTCATGGCTTTTTGGGTGAAGGACTTAGCCTCAGTGTTTCCAAGTTTTGTCTTTGTTTGCCCTTCAAACTGTGGCTCGCCAATTTTGATGGAGACAATCGCAGTTAGTCCTTCACGAACATCATCGCCTGTCAGGCGATCTTCCTTCTTGCGGATAAAGCCCCACTCCTCGCCGAACTTATTTACTATCGATGTGAGGGCAGTTCTGAATCCCTCTTCGTGAGTTCCACCCTCTTGTGTATTGATTGTGTTAGCGAAGGTATACACGCTCTCTGAAAATCCGTTATTCCACTGCATTGCAACTTCGAGCGTCATCTTCTGCGTTTTATCTTCTGCTTCGAAGGCGATGATGGTTTTGTGTTGTTCGCCTTTGGTCAGATTGAGGTGGCGAACGAAATCAATGATGCCGCCTTCATAGTGATAAGTAGCGCTTAGAACGTTTCCATTCTCATCAACTCTGCCTGGCCGTTCATCGGTCAGGGTTAGAGTTAGGCCTTTATTTAAGAAGGCCATTTCACGGAATCGCGCAGAGAGTGTTTCAAAGGAGAAGTCGGTGGTTTCAAAGATCTCACTAGAAGGCCAGAAGGTAATTGTGGTTCCGCTAGTGGTTGTTGCCTCACCCTTACGGACCGGCGCCTGGGGAACGCCGAGTTTGTACTCTTGGAACCAATGGAATCCATCACGTCGCACCTCAGCTGAGAGGTCGGTGGAGAGCGCATTAACAACTGAGATTCCAACCCCGTGGAGGCCGCCGGAGACCGAGTAACCGCTATCTCCAAATTTTCCGCCTGCGTGAAGCACGGTAAGGACAATTTCTAGAGCGGGGCGCTTTTCGATCGGATGTAGGTCAACCGGGATGCCACGGCCGTTATCTACGACTTGAACCGCTCCATCAGGCATAAGGGTCACATTTATCGTGTCGCAGTATCCTGCCAGCGCCTCATCCACGGAGTTATCAACAACCTCATAAACGAGATGGTGTAGGCCGCGCTCCCCGGTGGAGCCGATATACATGCCTGGGCGCTTGCGAACCGCGTCGAGCCCCTCCAGGACGGTGATGGCGCTGGCGTTGTAGGAATCTTCCGCCATGACCCACCCCCGTTCATTTTTGGAACTTTAATTTTGTAAATCTCGCAAAACCAATTCTTGGCCGAATATGGCTGGTACGACCTCGAATCCTAGTCGTAAAAGGAGGATAGAACCAGCCATAAAAAGGCGTAGGACAAGTTCTGACGGGCTTTTAGAGATTACCCGTAGGTATCCCTAGGACCTCGGGAGTTTCGGATCGTCCTTATCCCTTTTTTCCAACTCGGGGCGCCGGGCGGAAGAACATGCACATCTTCAACAAGAGCACCTGGGGCAGAACTACGAATAGTGGTCAGGAGTTGGGAGTTCATCAGAGTTAGTTGTGTGGCCCAAGCGGAGGAGCTGGCTTGAACGGTGAGAAGACCGTCAACCAAAGAGATGGGTGTGGAGTGTGACCCAATGTCTCTTCCTACAACCTCGACCCATTCAGTAAAGAGTGAGCCTTCAGCAATCCCTTGCTGCCATTGTCGGGTAGTCACTAATTCTGAGATCACGGAGTTGATTGATTGAGGGTCATCGATTTTCTCTCGTGAGGGTTGGTTGCTGTTGAGTTTGTGGCTTTTACGAGAGTTCTCGCGCCAACTGTTATATAACTCTCTGGCGAGATCTACTTTCATACTCGTAATTTAACGCTTCCATTTTTAACATAGTAAGTGCTCCCAGTTAGATTTTTAGGGAGGTCCTCTTCTACCGCCACCGTGATAAATGTCTGTTCTGCTGAATTCGCTAGGTCGACAAGTTGCTTACGACGCTCTTCATCCAATTCTGAGAATACATCGTCCAATATTAAAATTGGTTGCTCTCCTTCGCTTACTAATAAATTATAAGCGGCTAATTTTAAAGAGAGAGCAATCGACCACGATTCACCGTGTGATGCGTAACCTTTGACTAGATGTTCTCCGAGTTGCAGTAGAAGATCATCCCTATGTGGGCCAATAAGAGTTAGTCCGCGATCTAATTCTTGCCCGCGGATCTCACTCATCCTTTGCATAATTGTTCTTTGATTTTCATTGGGGTTTGTCGAAGGATTCTCTACAGAACTCTTGTACTTTATGTGGGCTGGCTTCTCGGCTGATATTCCGGCGTAGATCTTTGTAAAGAATGGCTCGTACTCTGCAAGTAGTGCAGTTCGGGCTGCGATAATCTCGCCTCCAAAATTAGCCACTTGTTGATCCCATGGTTCGAGCGCGGCGTTATTCGCACGAGTTTTTAATAGGGTGTTTCTCTGGCGGACCGCTCTCTCATAATCGGAAATTACTCCGGCTAATCGGGGAGAACGCAAGGTAATAATTTGGTCTATGAACCTGCGTCGCTCGGCTGGATCTCCTCTAACAAGATCCATATCCTCAGGCGAAAAATAGATGCATTGGATAAGACCAAATAACTCTTTCTGGCTACGTACCGGATTTTGATTAATACGCGCCCTATTTGCTTTTTCAGCATTTATTTCTAATTCAATCAGGACTTCACGCTCGGGGTCTTGCACTCTAGCTCGTACATAGGCCGCCGATTCTCCGAGTTTAATGAGTGGAAGATCCACCGCTGTACGGTGTGAATTAAGGAAGGCAAGGTACAGGAGAGACTCCACGATATTTGTTTTACCTTCTCCGTTGCGCCCTAAAAATATGGTTATTCCAGGGGTAAGTGGAAGCTCCAACTCTCCGTAAGAGCGGAAATTTTTTAGAGAGAGGTGAGAGAGGTGCACGCGTATTAAGCGCTGTAGCGCATCGGCATTAATAAGTATTGGTAGCTAATGTCTCGCGTACCCAATACTTCATGCTTTCCTGTAAGTACCGCCGGCTTACTCGCTCCTGTGAAGTTAATTTGCACATATGGAGTGCCGATTGCTTGCAGGCCATCAGTTAAATATTGTGGGTTGAAAGCGATATTGATTGGTTCACCGGTGTAGATGATCTCAAGTTCTTCTGTTGCTTGCGCTTCTTCGCCAGTACCTGCCTCTAACTGGAGGGCGCTATTAGCAAAAATGAGTCGTAGTGGGACGGTCTTGTCAGTAACAAGTGCGACACGGCGTACAGAATCAAGAAAGGGAGCAACCTCAATGGTGGCCTCTGCGACAGAATCACTAGGTAGTAGGTGTTTAAATGGTGGGAAGGTTCCATCGAGTGTTCGCGATGTCATCGTTTTTAACTCAGAGAGAAATCCAATGAGGCGCTCGTTTGAGCCAGTCGGGGAGAGAGCTAAGGTGACTTGCGAGTGCGCGGTTAATGATTTTGCGGCGTCGGCCAATGTGCGTGCTCGAACTAGAGTATTTACCTCGATATCCGAGTTTTTGGCCTGCCAATTTAATTCGCGGACCGCTAAACGGTATCGGTCGGTAGCGGCGAGGGTGATCTTGTTTTGATTAATCTCGATGTGGACACCTGTGAGAGTGGGAAGTGAATCATCTTTTCCGGC
>CAIWWH010000141.1 GCA_903916385.1 uncultured Actinomycetes bacterium | reverse complement strand
GTGAGAGCGCACTTCCAAGTCATCAGCATCGCTAGAGCGATAGTCTCGTTGAGATCGATATCAGGGTGATAGCGCACTCCGCCCTTAGACGGTCCGCGAGTAGTCGAATACTGCACGCGATAGCCGTCATACATTTCCACTTCGCCGTTGTCACGTCGCAGTGGAACAGCTACTTGAAGTACCCGTCGAGGTGTGGAGAGGGTTTGCCAATCATTCTCTGATAGGCCTAGTTGGTCGATTGCGCCTCTTAATTGCGAGAGCGCTGTAGCAAGCGGTGACTCCATTGTCATACCAATAAGAGTAACCAGTAAGTTAAATGAGTTCTAGTGTCTCGCTTCCGACATCTCATCTTCCCAGGCACTAGCGAGGGTTTGGTGGAACGCTTCCAAAGGTTGAGCCCCTGAAATTCCATATTTCATGTCAAATACGAAGAATGGGACGCCGGTCGCGCCTAGCTGACTCGCCAAATTGCGATCTGCGATCACCTCATCTGCGTACAAATTCGAAGTCAAAAGATCATCAGCTTCGTCAGCATCAATCCCTACTCCCACTGCTGCAGAAACTAAGTCCGAGTGGGAGAAAACTGGAAGTGACTTTTCGAAGTAATTTGAGAATAGAGCCTCGAGTAGTTCATCCTGCTTCTCAAAGTTTGCCGCCCAGAGCAAGAGGCGATGCGCATCAAAGGTATTTCCGGAAAGAGTCTCATCGAGTTGATAACAGAGTCCTTCACCATCAGCGACCGCACAGACATTTGCCTGCATCTGCGTTACTTGCTCCATCGATGTCTGATATTTCTCGGCCAGGTACTTTTTTGTAGGCACAGTATCTTTAATATCGGGCTGCAATTGAAAGGCGCGATGTCGGATCGTGACGTGATCTCGGTGCGGGAATGTTTCCAGTGCCTTCTCTAAGCGCCGCTTGCCAATGAAACACCAAGGACAGACAACATCGGCCCAGACATCAATGATCATGCGAACATCTTACGCGAGCTATTTCCAGCGACTGATCAGCAAGGTCGCCCCGCTGAGCATCAGCCCTAGGACGAGGAATTCCACTCCAACACTTCCCATGTGAGAAGGGTAACAATCTCCGCAAATTTCTCCACTTCACTCAAATTGAGGGCTGGCACCAAACTATTAACCTGAAATGCGTCTGTAATCCATTCTTCGCCTTCTACGATTAACCATGCGAAGAATTTCAATTGAAAAGTTAAAGACGATCCTGCAAGATCTCCCCGAAAATCCACGCGTAGTTGTCTCTGGCAATTTTGCAATGCCGAAGGCGCTGATGGCAGCCTTCGATGCGCAAGTTCCTAACTATCGCCTTCATATGCTCAACGCCCAGGTGGGAATTCCCCAACGCCCAGGTGTCTCGTATGAATCCGCATTTATCGGGCCCGGCATGCGTAACTCCCCAGAGTTGACCTACATTCCTAGTCGACTATCGCTATTGCCAGTGCTGATCAAGAGCCACCTCAAGCCGGACATAGTGCTTATCCATACCTCGCTCCCACGCTTCGATACTGTCTCGCTTGGTACGGAAGTCAATATTCTCCCCGCGGCGATTGAATCCGTAAGAGCGAACGGCGGCATCGTAATCGCCCAAGCAAACTCACACATGCCATACACCTATGGAGATGCACAGATCTACGAGCACGAGATTGACTTCTTACTGGAATCTGATGAACCACTAACAGAACATAAGTCGGGTGAGCTCTCTCCTATTGGACGCGCCATTGGTGAGCGAATCGCTCCGATGATTAAAGATAACTCGACTCTGCAGCTAGGAATCGGTGCAGTTCCAGATGCAACCCTTGAACTTTTAAAAGCAAGAAACGGTATGCGCATCTGGACCGAAACCTTTAGCGATGGGGTGCTCAATATGGAGGAAGCGAGCGCACTCGATGAGGGCGTTCCAATCACCGCCTCTTTCGTCTTTGGAAGCAAGCGGCTGTATGAGTGGCTCCATCTCAACAGGCGGATCCGCATGTTGAGAACTGAAAAGACAAACGATCCATCACAGATTGGCAAGCAAGCGCGGATGACCTCGATCAATGCGGCGCTACAAGTGGACCTCTATGACCAAGCAAATGCCTCCCGTGTGCGCGGCAAGATCTACTCCGGCTTTGGTGGTTCGACTGATTTCATCACTGGAGCCCTGCACTCCACCGGCGGACAATCTTTCATGGCCCTACCTTCGTGGCATGCTAAATCAAATAGCTCGACGATTATTCCTCTTATTGACGGCGCCGTCACGAGTTTTCAGCACTCACATGTCGTCACCGAAAACGGGATAGCCCGATGTTTCGGTATGTCAGAGCGCGAACAAGCTGAGAACCTGATTGCTCATGCGGCCCACCCGGATGCCCGCGATCAACTCACCAAAGCCGCTCAATCGATGGGGCTGCTCGACTAGAATTCTGCGATGCCGCCTCGCCCAAAAGAATACGGCGCTGTTATATTCGCAGGGATCTGTTTTGGCACTACGGGCACTGCGCAGGCACTTGGACCAAAGGGAGCCTCTCCGCTTGTTGTTGGAGCCGCCCGGCTACTAATTGGTGCGCTCCTTCTCTGCGGCGTACATCGCCTACTTCACACAGGCGGTCAACGGCTCAAGGCAGCCGATCTCCTGAGTGGTGGAGTCGGGGTGGCGCTCTATCAACTCTCCTTCTTCTCGGCAGTTCGCTCAACCGGCGTTGCGGTGGGAACGCTTACAGCGATCGGATCCGCCCCGGCACTAACCGGGACAATCGCATTCTTGATAACAAAAGAGGTTCCAAGTCGAAGGTGGTTCGCAGCCACGATGATTACAACAGTGGGAATTATCTTTTTGACGGGAGCGAAAGGTTTCTCTCACGTCAATGTCTTAGGGGTTTTAGAGGCTCTCGGGGCAGGAGCCTCGTACTCGCTCTTTGCAGTCGCCAGTAAGCGGGCAATGAGCGGCGGAGCTTCATTCACCGAAACGATGTACAAAATCTTTGGCTTGGGTGCAATCTTGCTCCTCCCCTGCTTCGCTCTCGGGAAGAACCACTTCCTCTTCACCGGCTCAGGGTTTGCCATGGCCCTTTGGCTGGGTCTGGTGCCAACCGCTCTTGCATATACCTCGTACGCGTATGGACTTAATCGCATCAAAGTTGCAACAGTTTCGACCCTCGTCCTAGCCGAGCCGGCTACCGCAACGCTCTTGGCCGCAGTGGTGCTCGGTGAGAGTCTGAACATCTATTCATGGCTAGGAGTTCTGATCGTCGCTTCTGGATTGATCTACCTCTCTCGCGAATAGCCAAGTAGTTTGATTGACCCAGGTCGACTAGGTTGAGAGAATTCGTCATGCCAATTTCAATGCACCGCGCTATTCGCCACATGTCCTGGGCAAATCAGAAGGTCTACGCCTCCTTCACCACTCTTCCAGATGAGGCCCTCGACGCCTACATAACAAACCCTGAGTGGACCGCTCGACATCTCTTGCAACATATCGTCTCTGGCTCGGATTGGTATGTCTACTGCTTAGGGATTGCGCCCTGGAACGACATTCGGCGATGTGTAGAGGCATTTTCAACGAGCGGACAGTAACGATCTCATCAATAATTTGGTTGTTGAATGAATGAAGAGTGCAACTCTTTGGCTTCAGCAACACGTTGGCAGTAAGCCAACTGTTCACCTTCGATTAGTTGAAATTTCAACTAACTTCGATTATAGTTTTCCCGTGCACACAGACAGTGCTCATCACATCTAGCAAAGGAAGATCATGTCAGTACTTTCATCACTACCAGCAGGAACATTTAACATTGACCCAACCCATAGCCGCATCGGCTTCAGCGTTCGCCATGCAATGGTGACCAAGGTCCGCGGATCATTTAACGAATTCGCTGGTTCAGGAACAGTCGAAAATGGCGCAGCTTCTCTCCACATTGAGATGACCGCCTCTTCAGTCAACACAGGTAACCCTGACCGCGATGGACACCTACAATCCCCTGATTTCTTCGATGTAGCGAACTTCCCAAAGCTCTCCTTCGTTTCAACATCGATCAAGGATGCCGGCGCCGAGAAGGTCATCGTCGAAGGCAACCTCACTATCAAGGATGTTACTAAGCCAATTTCAATTGAATTCGAGTACACCGGTACCGCGACTGACCCTTATGGCAACGCCCGCTTTGGTTTTGAGGGTTCATCAGAGATCAATCGTAAGGACTTCGGCCTCACCTGGAACGCCGCTCTTGAGACCGGTGGCTTGCTGGTTTCAGAGAATGTAAAGCTTGAATTTGAAGTGTCTGCTATCGCAACAGTTGCGGCAAACGCATAAATTAATTAGCAAGAAGAAGAGGCGCCAGGTGAGCGGTCACCGGGCGCCTCTTTTATATGTGCCGAATTAGAGCAATTCCAAGGGGCAGATACATGGATTTCTGCGGCATAGATTACAAACGATTGGTCCCTCTTTTTCAGCTGTCTCACTCATAGCGCTCCCTCCAAGAAACATTCTGTCTCTCTGCAAAATGCACTTTCGTCTAATTGCTCTGCAGAGTCAACGAAATTGCATTCGGATCGCTAGAGGATGACTTTCGCCAAACTCACGAGGGTCTTACAAGTGATTTATCGAGGTCCCCCAGGTGGGTGTGCTTAAAACTAGAGTCGTATTTGAGCCCGTAACCGAAGAATCGATCAAAGCCCACATGACCTAACCAGATTAATCCGATTGCAATCGTCGACGCGCTGTTGTCTCGCCACCCGAAGAAAATAACGGTCGCGGGTAGGAAATACGAGTGACCGGCGTTGTAAAGAAAAGCTCCGAGGCGAGTATCGCGTAAGTATCCAACCATGAATATATCGGGAACGAATAGAAGAGCAGGATAGATCCACCACTTCTGGTGCTCCCCCGCAAATAAGAAGATGGTGGCAGCGAACAAGACCAAACCATCTAGACGGAGCCAAGTCTTTGGCTTTTCCTTTACAAACATTGCATCTCCTTGCTAACGGTGTTAGCCTAAAAGTACTATGGCTAACACCTACGGCCCAACTCGAGAACGCATATTTGTTGAATCACTCGCCCTCCTAGAATCGAAGGGATTGGCGAGTTTGAGCATGCGCAACTTGGCTGACCGACTCCACATCAAGGCTCCTAGCTTGTACAAGCACGTTGAGGGTCGAGATGAGATCGTGGCCGACCTGCAGGCCTACGGAATCACCCAGTTTGGGCAGGCGATCGCCGCTGCCAACAAGTCCAAGCGGGCTAAGGCTTTGGCTTATCGGAGGTGGGCGACAGAGAACCCGCACCTCTATGAGGTAACTCTACGAACACCTCTTCTGCGAGATCGTCTCCCGGAGGGTCTAGAGGACGGGGTGACGCAGATGATTATTGAGATCACTGGCAAGGATCACGAACATGCCCGGGCGGTTTGGGCGATGCTCCATGGACTCGTTGATTTAGAAATTGCAGGCCGTTTTCCCGAGAATGCAGATCTAGATAAGACCTGGCTGCGAGCTATTCAGATGGCGAGCCAGTAGTCCTTTATATATTTCTCGCCTTCGTCGCAGAAGATCGTTACAACCGTCTCTAGTCCCATCTCCTCTTTAAGTTGCTTTGCGGCCAGCATATGTGCGCCTGAAGAAGGTCCCACGAATATTCCATGAGTCCTCGCCAAGCGACGGGTCTCTTCGACGGCGTCGTTGGAGTGGATGTGCACGAAACCGTCGATCTCTTTTGCGTGGCGCTCAATAATCCCCGGTACAAAGCCATCCGATATTCCTTCGATCAGATGCTTCGCGACTTCACTACATGCGATTGTGCAGGACTCTGAAGGTTCTAGTGCGTAACTCTTTGCATCTGGATTAACCTCTTTAAAAGCGCGGCCCACGCCAACGAGGGTTCCGCCCGTACCCACACCCGAAATCAATAGATCAGGCTTGGTAGGAAGTTGCGCAAGAATCTCCTTACCGAGCCATTCGTAGTTTTCAATAACGTTCCACTCACTATCGAATTGCTGTGGAGCGTAAAAGCCTGGTTGTTCGGCGATTCGACGAACTTCTTCCAGCGCCTTATTGACGTGGAAATCCCCCAGCGTTCGAACCTCGGCGCCAAATGCCTGCGAGATTGCAGTTCGCTCCATGCTCAGACCTTCGGGCATCACAACCAACATCTTGTAGCCCTTGACCGCCGCGACCATGGACATCGCATTTCCAGTATTGCCGCTACTGGCTTCAACGATGGTATCCCCCGGGTGCAGCAAACCTTCCCGCTCGGCGCGCTCGATCATGTATTTGGCAATACGTGCCTTAACGGAGCCCGATGGATTGAGGTACTCCATCTTGACGTAGATACCCTCAATGTTGATGAGCGGGGTGTTGCCAATTGCGTCAAGGATGGTCTTCATAGCGAAAAGGCTAGCCTTTTAACTCTCATTTAGTTGCTGAAACTTCGCCCTTAATACCTTTTTCAAGAGTGTTTTTGGAAAGGTTTTATCCAATTCAAAATGGATCGACCCCTTGGTCTGCTCATACTTTTCTAATTCAGCTTTGAGTTTCTCGGTGACCGAGCCGCTATAAGGGAAGATGCTGTTGTGCTTCTTGTACCGATTAAAACCGACTATCGGAACGCCATCGATAACAAAGGTGGGTATTCCGTATTTAATGATCTCTTTCGCGGTCGGGAGTTGTGCGGAGATATCCTCGCGAAGGGTCTGCAGGATCTTTCGCTGTCCCGGCTTAAATTGCTTCAGGTGGGCATCGACCAAAGCTTTTGTCATCTTCAAAGGGTAGAACTCAGGGCATATTCTTAGGAAGCCCCAATCTGAGCGTTGCGAAGTTAGTGGTGTAAACTCAAAATATGACTGATTTGGGAATTATCAGCCCGTTGCGTGCTTACCGGAAGACCTACATCGCCATGTTGGTCTCATCAACCTTGAGCCTCATCGCTTCGCTCGTTCTCTCTGCAGATGCGATCCAGATCGCCAAGCAGCCGACCGTAAAACTGGCCTGCGATATCAACGCCATAGTTTCGTGCGGCAAGGTGGCCCGCTCTTGGCAATCGAACCTTCTGGGTTTTCCCAACGCCTTCCTGGGCTTGATGAGTGAACCAGTTGTCATCGCGGTCGCCATAGCTGGCTTAGGACTCGTTGCCTTCCCTCGCTGGTTTCTACGTACTGCGCATATCTTCTACTTAGCTGGACTGCTCTTCGCTTTCTGGCTTCTATCGCAATCCTTCTTTGTGATCAAAGCGCTCTGCCCTTGGTGCCTGCTCGTGACCCTTTCAACCGTGACAGTCTTTGCGACGATGTCGCGAATCAATATCATGGAGAACACTTGGTCGCTCTCTGAAGAAAATCACCAAAAGCTTGTGAACTTT
>CAIWWH010000140.1 GCA_903916385.1 uncultured Actinomycetes bacterium | reverse complement strand
TGGAATACTTGATAGGTGTCCAAAATAAGCGCAGGGTTGCAAGATAGTTGGTGGATGTTTTTTGACACCTTCTGGGCACTTGTACTCGGCTTTGCGATCTCAGGAGCTATCCAAGCCTTTACCTCCCGCGAAAAGGCTTTAGCAGCACTCGGCAATCACAAGCCAGCAACTATTGTGAAAGCTTCTTTTCTGGGAGCTATTAGCTCTAGCTGTTCTTACGCGGCTAGCGCCATTGCTAAGAGCCTGATCGATAAGGGTGCCGATTTCACAACAGCGATTGTCTTTATGTTCGCGAGCACGAACTTGGTCTTTGAACTTGGACTAGTCATGTGGACCTTGCTTGGTTGGCAATTTGCGGCTGCGGAATTTATCGGTGGGGCGATCATGATCGTTCTCCTTACTTTAATCATGCCGCGTCTGAATCTTCCAAAGCGATTTCGCTTGCTCAAGATGGCGGAGGAATCGACGCCTCACGTACGTTCGACATGGCACGATGCCGCAGGCTTTACCGTCGGTGATCTGACGATGGTGCGAAGTGAGTTAGTTATTGGATTTCTCGTCGCCGGACTTGCCGATACTTTGATTCCCGTTTCGTGGTGGCACCATCTCTTCTTAGCGGGCCACGGGCTACTTTCAACGATTGAAAATGTAATCCTCGGACCTTTCATCGCTTTCACTAGCTTTGTCTGTTCGGTGGGTAACGTCCCGCTCGGCGCCGCGCTCTGGAACTCCGGTATCTCCTTCGGCGGCACAATCTCCTTTATCTTCGCCGATCTTCTTGCTCTGCCTCTCGTCTTGATCTACAAGAAATTCTTTGGTCTCAAACTTTCGATGAAATTAGTTGCAGTCTTCTGGCTCACCATGAGCGTCAGTGGCTTTCTCACCGAGAAGATCTTCTCGCTCCTTAAGATCCTCCCGGCGCACCACGGACTTGTCCCACACGCTTCGCGAATTGGTAACAACTTTACGAGTTGGATGAATCTGATCGCGCTCATGGTTTCGATCGGAATATTTGCCCTCTACATCACGCGCAACAAGGGCGAAGATAGCCTGTACGCCAAAGATCCCATCTGTGGAATGCAGGTTGAGAAGGCAACGGCGGCTGCTGTATTTGAGCACGACGGCCAGGTGTACTACTTCTGCGCCCCTGGATGCATGGAGAGCTTTAAGAACTCCGTATCAGCCTGATCCGCTTCTGAACCAGCGCCCCCGAGAGAAGCACACATAACCCACCTACCACTTGAGTAATTTTGAAGTTCTCGTTTAAGAGCGAAATACCGAGGATCGTCGCGACGACCGGCGTGATGTACGTGACCGTGCTAGCAATCAAACTTCCCGCCAGACGCACGTTGCGAAAGTTCCAGATATAGGCAAAACCCGTTCCGAGAGATCCCAATACCAAGATCCCCCAGATCGACTTTGCACTCCAAGGCGCGATGGTGATTCCATTAATGAGAGCGAATGGCGCAAGCAATATCGCACTTGAACTCACCTGGGCTGCGGCCAGTGCTCGAGGTGGATAATCAAGGACGTTCACATAACGTCGTGAGTAAGGAAAAGAGATTCCATAACAGAGCGTCGCGCCAAGAAGTTCTAGGACCCCGCGCCACGAACTCGCGCTTAGCCCTGAGAGCGCTCCTGTAACCAAAACAATTCCAACAAATCCAATTACGACCCCTATCGCTTGATTTGAATCGATCCGTTGTTCCCTAAATCCAACCGATATCACCAAGACGGTCATCAAAGGAGTCGTGGCGTTAAGTAGTCCAGCCATAACGCTCGAAACGTGAGTCTCTCCGAGCGCAAAGAGATACCCCGGAATCGCATTAAGTAATAGGGCAACTACTGCGATATGCCCCCACTCGCGCCATTTGTTGGGCAACTTAGTCCGGGTCGCAGCGCAGTAGATAAGAAGGGTTATCCCACCAATTGCTCCCCGGCCAAAGGCAACACCGATTGAGTTCAGTGAAAGTAAGGACCACTTAATAAAGAGGAACGAGCCGCCCCAGGTAATTCCGAGTGCAATAAATCCAGGAAGCCAACGGGCACTAGGGCTCTTTGTATCCAATTTCTTCCCCCTAGTTTCTCCGAGGCGCAAAAGATTACCTGTCGGAATAGGGCGAGCTCGCTCTTTTTACTAAATCTCGCCGCCGAAAAGGAGGCGTTGAATTTTCTCCTATCTGCTGGCTCACTGGTCGAGAGTTGCCCGAGCGACTCCCAAATCCTTCTTAAAGACCATCAATCGCGGACCCTCCAGCGTCTGAGTGAGATTCGCCTTTATTCCAACTGCAAGTAACTTCTGCCGCAAAATCTCACCTTCAATGAAATTCTTCGGAGAAGCGACGGGGACGAAGAGTCCGTACTCGTCCGCCTTGCCGCGCTTGCCCGGTCTTGCGACGAGTGAATGGCCACTACTGAATGCCCAGCGGAGCACCAGAGCGAAGAAGGCGACGACAACAAATCCAGCGAAACTCTTTAAAAAGAGTCCATTATCGATTCCCCCAAGCATGGGCAAAGGGTACTCGTGAAGAGAAATCCTTGAAGGCTCAACTAATTTGTAGGAAACTATCCCCCATGTCCAGCCGCGATGTAGCAATGAACATTTTAAGCGCCGCTGGGATTCCAATTAATAGCACTGAGCCTTGGAGCATCCAAGTTCACAACGAGAAGGTCTGGGATCGGGTTATCTCCCAGAAGCAATTGGGATTTGCCGAAAGTTACATGGAGGGTTGGTGGGATTGCGCCGCCCTGGATGTGATGCTCACCAAGTTACTCTCGATCAACGTGCTCGATCTGATGCGTCCAAGCCCCGCTCTGGCCTTTCACGTGGCACGCTCATCTCTGCGCAACAACCAAACGAAGAACCGTGCCGCCGCGAATGCCAAGCATCACTACAACATTGGCAATGAGCTTTATTCGCGGATGCTCGACTCCGAGATGGTTTATTCATGCGCTTACTGGAAAGATGCGAAGAATCTGGAAGAAGCG
>CAIWWH010000139.1 GCA_903916385.1 uncultured Actinomycetes bacterium | reverse complement strand
GCTGCCCAGAATTCCACGTTGGTTTCGAGCACGCGCTCAGGATGGCGCTCATGCAATTCAGCGAGCGCTGCCTTCTCAAGAGCGAGCGCTACTTCATATCGCGGAGCGTTAAGTTCTTTGGCTGTGCGACGCAAGGTACGGGCGCGTGGATCCTCGGCACGATAAACACGGTGACCGAAGCCCATCAATCTCTCACCGCGATCCATAATTCCCTTTACATACGCGGTGGCATCGCCCATCTTCTCAACGCCCTCAATCATGCTGAGGACGCGAGCTGGAGCGCCACCGTGTAGAGGACCCGACATCGCGCCGATAGCTCCAGACAAAGAGGCAGCAACATCAGCACCCGTTGATGCGATAACTCGAGCGGTGAATGTAGATGCGTTCATTCCATGTTCGGCGGCCGAAACGAAGTAAGCATCGATAGCGCGAACGTGCAGTGGGTCAGGCTCACCACGCCAACGAATCATCATCCGCTCAACAACAGTGTGCGCTTTATCAATCTCTGATTCAGGTACAACCGGCTGAATAACTCCGCGCGCAGATTGCGCAACATATGAAAGAACCATCACCGATGCGCGAGCCAGGTTAGAACGTGCTTCATCATCGGAGATATCGAGCAACGGCTTCAGACCCCACGCTGGTGCCAGCATCGCGATCGCAGATTGCACATCTACGCGGACATCACCGGAGTGCACTGGGAGCGGAAAGCGCTCGGCAGGAGGTAACCCTGGGTTGAACTCATCGTCGACCAGCAATCCCCAGACATTTCCAAAGGTGACGCGGCCGACGAGATCTTCAATATCAACACCGCGATAGCGCAGCGCACTTCCCTCTTTATCTGGTTCGGCAATCGTCGACTCAAAGGCAATTACGCCCTCTAGGCCAGGCTTGAAATCATCGCTCACGAAAAATTCCCTCCACATTAGGTGCGCTTATTCTTACGCTAGAAGGTGCGCGGTACAAACCCCCTGCCCCAAATAGCCGAATCCGCAAAAGTGACGTTAGATACACCTATGAGCACCCCAAGAGAGGCCAACGGCGAGTTAAATCGCGATCAGATTAGGGCGATGCGACGCTCCTACGGAGAGCTCGGATTAACGGAGACTGATCTGGCCGGTGATCCCATCACCCAATTCCACCGCTGGCTCTTAGAGGCGGCGCAAAACCCCGTGATCGTCGAGCCGAACGCGATGGTGCTTTCGACGGTTGATGAAGTGGGTCCACAATCCAGGACGGTCCTCCTTAAGGATGTCGGAGCAGATGGTTTCTCTTTCTTTACCAATTACGGTTCCAATAAGGCCCGTGCGATCGCACAGAACCCACAGGTCTCCCTACTCTTCCCTTGGTATGCCATGGAGCGGCAGGTAATTGTTCGAGGTTCGGCCGAGAAGGTTTCGGAGCGAGCCAGTGCGGATTACTTTGCCACCCGACCCTGGGGAAGTCAGATTGGGGCCTGGGCCAGTTCGCAATCCCACGATCTCGAGTCGCGCGAGCATCTGCAGGCCCGGTATGACGAGTTTGCAGAGAGGTATCCTGAAGGAACACCTGTGCCCCTTCCCCCGCATTGGGGTGGATATCTAGTGGTGCCGCGCGGCATCGAGTTCTGGCAGGGACGCTACTCCCGCCTCCACGATCGCTTGCTCTATACCTCGACCGCTAGTGGGTGGGATCTCACACGCCTGCACCCCTAGCAATGCTTTAGGGTTTGCCCATGAGCGATATTCAAATTCCTGCCAACCTCAAGCCTCGCGACGGACGTTTTGGTTGTGGGCCATCAAAGATTTCAAGTGAGGCGGTCGCGGTTCTAGCCGCCAGTAACTCCCTGCTCCTTGGAACATCCCATCGTCAGGCCCCCGTAAAGAACGTGGTCAAAGAGGTGCGAGCTGGCCTCGCTCAACTTTTCAGTATCCCCGAAGGCTACGAAGTCATCCTTGGCAACGGTGGGTCGACCGCATTCTGGGATATCGCGACCTTCAACCTCATTGAGAAGAAGTCGCAGCACCTGGTCTTCGGCGAGTTCTCTTCCAAATTTGCAGCAGCTGCAAAGGAGGCGCCTTTCTTAGATGAGCCGTCGATCATCAAATCCGAACCTGGCACTCACCCAGTTGTGGTCGCCGAAGATGGGGT
>CAIWWH010000138.1 GCA_903916385.1 uncultured Actinomycetes bacterium | reverse complement strand
ATGCGACGTAGGTGTACTTGACGAGATCTGAGGCAGAGGTCTTAGCGGTGAGTACTACGTTTGGAATTACGACGTTCTTCTTGATTGATGCTGCAGCTGGATCCTTTGTAAGAACTGCAACTAGGTCATCGATCGCTTGCTTAGCCTCTGCAGCTGGATTCTGAGCGATCAAAGCGGTGAAGACACCCTTCTTGATGAGCGCGACGTTTCCTGGGTAAGCGTCATATCCGATCAAGGCAATCTTTCCGACTAGGCCCTTAGCTTGTAGAGCTGATGCAGCACCTGCAGCGTTGGTTCCATCGATCGCGAAGATTCCAGAGAGCTTTGGATATTTGGTGAGCCAGTTTGAGACGTTTGTATTTGCGACAGCTGGTTGTGATTGTGAGTATGCCTTATCAACAATCTTGATACCGGGGTACTTCTTGGCAATCTCGGCAGAGAATCCAGCCAAACGCGCTACGTTTGTGGTTGCCGTAGCAGAGGTAAGACCAACTACAACCTGGTAGCTCTTGCCCTTCTTGTACTTGATTGCCGTTGCGAGGGCATCGGCAGCCTTTGCTCCGCCATCGGCGTTATCGCCGGTGATGAAAGAAGTGACCTTCGAGAGATCGTTGACATGTGTATCAACATTTACAACTGGAATGCCGGCAGCCACTGCTTGATCTGAGACAGCCTGGAGCGCGGTTGGATCTGTTGGGATCAAAACTAATCCGCTTGGCTTGGATGCCAAAACCTGGTCGGCGATAGGAATTTGGGTTGCAGGTGAGTAAACCGATGGATCTCCCTGCCATACGAGGTTGACGCCCTTTGCCGCTGCCTCAGCATCAGCACCGACCTTCATTGCCTTGAAAAATGGATCTGCTTCCGCACCCATGACGAATGCGATGGTGAGCTTATCTGCAGCGTGTGCTGGGGTTGCGATACCGAAAACTGCGAGTGAGCTTGCGGCGGCGAGAGCCACAACGCTTGCCACTCGATTACGTGATACTGACATTTAGTCCGGTCCTTTCGAAGGGGGCAGGCGATCACCTGCTTTATGACAACGATGTCTTGATCTCTCAAAAAAAATACCGCTTCTGAGAGCAGATTTGACAACGTTGTCTGGCTAATTACAGTTGGCGCGTGGCGAGAAGTCAACACGGCTCTCACGTATTTCTTTATAACACTTTTGTAACATGGAGGCGGAGACGTGGTTGAGAGTTGGAAGAGGGAGCTAGAGAAGGTCTGGATCGAACTGGAAGTTCCGGAATTTCTCACGGAGATTGGCGCTGACTTCGAGGCTGCCTTTCTCACTCCGCTGCGAAACTCCTCATTGGAGAGCAACCCTTACGCGGGACATGGTTGGACCTTTTTTCGACTCAGTCGCCTACCCCCTGGCGTGCTCCACGCCTACCCCTTGAGGAAAGTCGAGAGCTCCCCAGCGCTCTGGGAGGAGTGGTTTATTGAGGGAGATGAGAAGCATCATCATTCCATGAGAAATTTCTCTAGCCATGAGGACGCTTCGAAGGGTCAAGGCACGCTCCTAAATTGGCGCAGTCCTGTCGGCGACGTAGAGCACCCAGAAACAGTGATGGACGTTGATTGGCACTATTTCAACGATGCCGATCAACGTCCATATTTACTGCGTTAAAACGTCTTCTTGATTAACGCTCTACGGTGCCTGCGATGAACTCTTCAACGCGAGAATGAGCAATCTCATCAGTGTATTGAACTGGTGGAGACTTCATGAAGTAGCTTGAAGGTGAGAGCAATGGTCCACCAATTCCACGATCAAGAGCGATCTTGGCGCAACGAAGTGCATCGATGATAACTCCAGCTGAGTTTGGTGAATCCCAAACTTCGAGCTTGTATTCGAGGTTTAGTGGAACGTCACCGAATGCACGACCCTCTAGGCGAACATAGGCCCACTTGCGATCATCAAGCCATGGAATGTAATCCGATGGTCCGATGTGAACGTTCTTTGCGCCCATATCGTGATCGAGTTGTGAAGTTACTGAGTGGGTCTTTGAAATCTTCTTTGACTCAAGGCGATCGCGCTCCAACATATTCTTGAAGTCCATGTTTCCACCGACGTTGAGCTGGTAGGTGCGATCAAGGTGCACTCCACGATCCTGGAACAACTTAGCCATGATGCGGTGGGTGAT
>CAIWWH010000137.1 GCA_903916385.1 uncultured Actinomycetes bacterium | reverse complement strand
GTATGTATCGGCAAGAACTACGCCGACCATGCCGCCGAGATGGATTCGGTCGTCCCTGAAGAACCCATCATCTTCCTCAAGCCAAATACTTCGGTGATTGGCCCTAACGACACCATTCAATGGCCGCGGATGTCAGATCGCGTTGATTTCGAGGGCGAACTCGCCATTGTGATTGGACGGATTTGCAAGGACGTGCCCGTTGAGCGCTATAGCGATGTGATCTTTGGTTACACGATTGGCAACGATGTGACTGCCCGCGACCTGCAGAAGAAGGATGGTCAGTGGACTCGCGCCAAGGGCTTTGACACCTTCGCTCCGATTGGGCCATGGATCGAGACTGAATACCAACCGGGTTCGCAGATTATTTCTACAACAGTTAACGGTGAGGTTCGTCAATCTGAACCCTTGAGTTCGATGATCTTCAAAGTTCCACAAATCATCGCATTTGTAACCCAGGTTATGACTCTGCTTCCAGGAGACATCATCCTGACCGGTACGCCGGCGGGAATTGGACCGATGGCTGCTGGATCGACAGTTGAAGTAAGTATTGAGGGAATCGGCACGTTAACCAACAAGGTGAGTTCAAAAAATGTCTAGCACTAAAGAGGTAAGAGTCCGCTTTGCTCCGTCACCGACTGGTGAGTTGCATGTTGGCAACATCCGTACCGCGCTCTTTGATTGGGCTTATGCCCGCCATACGGGTGGCAAGTTTGTCTTCCGCATTGAAGATACAGATACCGAACGCGTCACCGATGAGTACATCCAAGCAGCGCTCGGAACTTTGCGCTGGCTAGGCCTCGAATGGGATGAGGGTCCAGAAGTTGGCGGACCGTATGGTCCTTACCTGCAGTCACAGCGTTTAGATATCTATGCAAAGTATGCCCAACAATTTCTCGATACCGGTTTTGCCTACCACTGCTATTGCTCTGCTGAAGAGTTAGAAGCTGTCCGAGAAGCGCAGCGCGCCGCCAATGTAGCCCCGGGTTACAACGGTCACTGTCGCAACCTCACCAAGGAGCAGGTAGCAGAGTATGTAGCGATGGGTCGCAAACCCGTCGTTCGCATGTTAATGCCTGATGGCACAACGACTTTCACCGACTTGATCCGTGGTGAAGTGATTTTTGATCACAACTTCGTTCCTGACTTTGTGCTTGTGCGCAACGATGGATCGCCGCTCTACACCCTGGCAGTTGCCGTCGATGATGTTTTGATGAAGATCACCCACGTTCTACGAGGTGAAGATCTTCTCTCATCCACACCACGTCAGATTCGCGTTTATCAGGCGATGGGTGTTGCGCCAGAGGATTACCCACTCTTTGCTCATCTGCCTTTTGTAATGGGTCAGGACAATGCCAAGCTTTCCAAGCGCAACGGCGAAGTTTCGATCGCCTGGTATCGCGAGGCTGGTTACTTGCCTGAGGCGATCTGTAACTACTTGGCGCTTCTGGGTTGGTCACCTGGCGAAGATCGAGAAGATGTGACGATGCAAGAGCTCGTTGAACTCTTCACCGTCGAGCGGGTGCATTCGAGCCCTGCTCGTTTCGATATGAAGAAGCTCGAAGCTATTAACGGTGACAAGATTCGCGCCCTTACCCCTGAGGCGTTTTTGGATTGGTCACTCCCATTCCTGACGCGCGCCGGAGTAATAACCGGAACCGATGCAGAGATCGCACTCGTGAAGCAGGCGCTGCCGATTATTCAAGAGCGAATCGCGACCTTGGCTGAGATTCCACCGATGCTCAAATTCTTGTTCACTCAGGATTTTGCTGTTGCTGATGATTCCGTTGCCAAGATTGCAGATGAGCAAAGCAAGAAGGTGCTGCAGGTCTCATTAGACCGCCTCACCGCCTTGGCAGATTGGAGCCACGAGGGAATCGAGGGGGTACTTCGTACCGCCCTTATTGAAGAGTTAGGTCTCAAGCCACGGATAGCCTTCGGAGCCGTTCGCATAGCCGTTACCGGAAGCCATATCTCTCCACCTCTCTTTGAATCGATGGAACTCCTCGGCAAAGAGAAGAGTTTGGAGCGGATCAAGGCCTCCCTGTAATCTTGGCCCAGATTTACAGGTTATCCTTCTCCATGGCCCGCAAGGGTCAGGTTGTTGGGAAACATTGGGGTATGGGGTAATTGGCAGCCCTGCTGATTCTGGTTCAGCGTGTCTAGGTTCGAGTCCTGGTACCCCAGCCCAGCAAAGGTTTTACTCCCGCAGCACGGTAAGAAAGCAAGGCAGCAAGAAAGATGTACAAGTAAATAGCGCGGCCCCGTCGTCTAGTGGCCTAGGACTCTGGCTTCTCAAGTCAGCTACGAGGGTTCGAATCCCTTCGGGGCTACCACTTCCGCGCTAAGACTGGAGCAGATACCCATGCAGTGGTCATCTCTCGTCAATATCTGCGATCTCATCGCCACCTTCGCCTTTGCCACAGTAGGCGCACGGGTAGCGGCCGCTAAAGGTATGGATTATGGCGGAATCATCCTTATAGCAGGGGTCTCATCTCTTGCAGGTGGAACCTTCCGCAACCTCTTTTTGGTCCACCAACCCGCCTGGATTCCGAACCCTTGGCTCTTTGCCTCAGTACTGGCTGCCGTATTAATCACAATCCTGCTGAAGAGATCAGAACCGGTCGGTCGCTTTCTTCTCGCACTCGATACCTTTGGCTTGGCAGTTGCGACGGTTTCGAGCACCAACTACGCCATTGGATTCCATACCAGCGCGGTCATTGCCGTGGTTCTCGGTATCACCGGTGCGGTGACTGGGGGACTGCTTCGCGACGTTCTCTCGCAGACCGAGCCAGTACTTTTGCATCGCGAGACGATCGGAACTTCCGCGCTCGCTGGCGCGGTGGTTTATGTAGGGCTCAACGAGTTTCATATAAACAAGGCGATTCCTGCAATCGTCGGAGGACTCGTCGTTGTTGTGGTGCGAGAGCTCTCCATAAAATATTCTTGGAATTTACCGCGCATCAAAAGCAATTAGTTGGAGCGGATGACGGGAATCGAACCCGCACTGTCAGCTTGGGAAGCTGACGTGATACCACTTCACTACATCCGCATATTACT
>CAIWWH010000136.1 GCA_903916385.1 uncultured Actinomycetes bacterium | reverse complement strand
AGTTTCATGAGGGTCGAGAGGCAGGGCCAGCCCAAACCACCCCTGGGACGGATCCTGGAGTTTCGGGGTTTATGGCTGATTCGAACATATGTTCGAAAGATAGTCCCCCCGACCGACAGGGGCAAGTAGGTGGGTTTTGAGCGTAAAAGAGGGGTGGGAGTGTCTGAAGTTAGATCACTCACTCCACCAATTGAGAACCCTCTCTAAACATTCTTCGGGGGTGATCTGAAGATTCGTCTGATGCTCCAACTCTTCGTGCCAACGGCCATGAACGCGTAACTTCAACATCCGGGTACTGACTTGGAATCCTGATAATTCACTAGCCAAAACGCGTGCGCCTTCGGAGGCCTCCCCAATCTGAGATAAGCCCTCAAGGTCAAATAAATCTCGTGGAGCCCGTCGGTCAATCCAGGCAGCTACTTTCATCGCAACAAAGCCGTCAAATGTAGGGGTGAATAATTTGACAGGCGGTGAATCAGAATATCGTTGATGAATTTCGGCCAATTCAGTCGGAATAGCTAACCAATTGCGCGTATTGGCCTCAATTACTTGAATCTTAATTTGAGTTGAAGCATCACAGATCAAGAGTGAACTTTGAACGTCACTAGTTTGAGACGGTGTCAAATTCCATTGAGCTTGTGGAAATTCCTGCTCTAGAAATTTGGGTAGGTGATCTAACTCTCTGCAGAGGGTTTCCCGATCTCCAGAGTAGAGATCAATGTCTTCCGACAAGCGTCCATTAACTAAATAGGTGCGAGAAAGTGCGGTACCACCAAAAAAAATGAACTTAGTATCAATTTCTTGTAAAGCTGCCAGCGTATGGCTTATTGCATGATCGCGATTGACTTGTGCTTCACTAACACTAAATAAATCTTGAATGTTCTGTCGCTCTTGTGGGTTAAGCATTCTGAGCCCATTGAGTCACTCGACCAAGAGCAGATTTTAATCTTTGATCATTTGCAATTAAATCCAATTTATTCTTATCGCTCAGAAAGTACAATGTACGGGCCGCTTCGTGCGCAACAGATGACATTCCCTCAACCAGATCGGGTCTCCGCGCTAAATCAAGTGTCGTTTGCTCCTTGTTTGTAGACCATCCTTCTCCCAGTTCGGTCTTGACCTTCATGCGTTTTAAACGCGCTGTGTCTCTCTGCACAAAGACTATTCGACCATAAGGGGTTTGCAGCATGGGCCTTTGCTTTGGAATGGCGACAACCGCGACAGCAATGGCACGAGGAATGGCACCTTGGAGCCGAGCAGCTGACAAATGCATCAAGACGGCTCCGTTAACCCCATAATCTGCCTGGCCGATTCCAAGAGCCAGAGACTCAACTTCCGGGCGCCATCTACTCCCCCTGCTCGCCTCTGGGATCAGCGCGTAGTAGCCGTGAGCAATCTTTAGGAGCACTCCGTCCTTTTCTAGTCTGCGGAACTGCACGTGGGGTTGTGTGTAGATGCTGATGACATCCTGAGGTCGCAAAACCCCTTGTCTTAATGATGCCAATGTCTTCCTCATGGCTCAATAGTACTATGAAACATACTTATTAGATATGTTTCATAGTACTATTTACTTAATTGAGATCTCAAAAAAGGGAGGGTCGAGATGTGGGGCGGATCTGCCACTTGCCGGTGATCTCATCGAGTTCGATCTCAAAGGTCGCCACCGCCCCCTCGGGAGCTGCCTCGACCCGCCAGATCGCCTTACCCCCATCATCAAAGATCACATCTTCAAGCGGAGCCTTCTGCAACCGACCATCATCGATCCGGTTCCACCACCCCCCAGACTCACGCCAGCGCGACACAATGGCGTGCACATGAAAGCGCCGCCCCTTGTACATGAACTCAAGGGGCTCACCCTGAGGCGCAATTACCCGCGCCCCAGGTGCCTGGCCAGCCCCAGCCACCCCAGGGACGGATCCTGGAGTTTCGGGGTTTATGGCTGGTTCGAACATATGTTCGAAAGATAGTCCCCCCGGCTGACAGGGGCAAGTGGTTGGGTTTTAAGCGTAATTTCACCCAAAAAGACTGGTTTCGTAGGAAATTAAATCCAACGAGGTGCACTTTTCCAACTCCAACATTGAAATAGTCACTTGCGAAAATTACTTGTGCCATAATTTTGAGTACTTCCGGATTGGCAGGCAAAGGGATTTAACCTTCGGGTTGAATCCCTTTGTCATTGAATATCCACATTTCTAAATTGCTCGCATCTCCCATTTTCGAAAATGACTGAAAAATCACACCTTCCCGATAATTCTCTCGCGTGGTTGGCGTGGTGTAACTGGCAGCACATCGGCTTTTGCCAATCCGGAGGTACGGGTTCAAACCCCGTCGCTAACTCCGCAGTCTCAGAATAGTTTTACCGATCGAGTGGCACCGGTCCTCAGGGTAAAACGCGTTGAGCGGGGGTCCTAGGTGAGAACTCTGGACCCCCTTTTAATGAGGTGTCGAATGGTCGATTAGCAATGATGTGATTTCAGTTTACTCCGCGACCAAAACCACTCTGGTGACCTCTGTTGCCCGCACGCGCAGCACTTGCTCAGCCTGAGACTTTCCACCATAGAAGACGAACCATCCGTCCTTGAGCTCGTAGGCAACAGCTTTTACTTGCTCGCTGGCTTTATCGGAGTAGTACTCGATCTGGTAGGTAAAGATTTCCATGTCTGCTCTTTTCCTTAGAGCTCAATTGTATCGACTATGAGGCGCACCGGAATAGGGGCAAAGATGTGCGGGTAGAACTCGCCCTCTCCCCCATCCTCAAAACGTACTTCAATGCCTGCTGCTTGTAGTTTCTCTTGGCTGAGCACCAGCACTACTAGTTTCTCTGTTGTGTTGCCATAAAGGATCTCTTTGATTCCCTCTAACTGCATAGCCGTTGAGGCGTGAATGAATCCAACTTGCTCAAAGGATTTACCTTTAGTGGATCGCTCGAAAATTCCGTTGAGTTGAGCGCGAGTCCATTCGCTGGCAGTTGTTACATGGTAAATCAGGTCACTGCTAACCACGCCATCTAACTCATCGTTCATGCTGATAACACTAGCAAGTCAGGATTGGGAGGAGAATAAGCGCAAATCATTCACTTTCATGAGGCAGGATGCACCCATGAATGCAGTGCTTGCGATATTCAGCGGAGTCTTTATCGGCTCGGTGCTGGGCTTCGTGGGAGCAGGCGGCGCATTGGTTTCGGTACCGATATTGCTTTACATCTTTCACTTCACTCCAACACAGGCAACGACTGCGGCGTTAGCCATAGTCTTCTTAGCAGCCCTTTCGGGAGCACTTCCAAAGATGCGCACTCACGAAGTTCTCTACCGAGAGGCCTTTTCAATATGGGGAATCGGACTTATTACCAACATCGGAGGGGCTACCCTCTCAAGGCATTTACCGAACTCAGTCATCACAAGTGGCTTCGCCCTGATCTTGGTTATCGCAGGAATAGCAACTCTGCGTGGGCCTGTAAAGGCCGATGCCGAAAAGCGGATGCCACTTGGCATCCTGATTTTGATCTCGCTCGTGATCGGATCTATGACCGGGATCTTCGGAGTCGGTGGCGGCTTTCTCGCGATTCCCGTCCTCGTTCTCTTTTACAACACCCCTCAAAACAAGGCTGCTGGAACTTCGTTGCTGATCATCTCTATCAACTCGTTGACCTCATTCTTAGGGCACCACGGCGTGTGGCATGAAGTGAAATGGGGTATCCCCGTTGGAATCGGAGCAGTTGCGGTTACTGTTTCCCTGATCGCATCCCACAACACCAAACGCGTCCCCGTTCTCTTATTGCGCCGCCTCTTTTCATACCTCCTCTTTGCGCTGGCCCTCTTCACGATAGCCAAGACCTGGATCTTCCACTCATAGCGCCTGGCGGCCGCTGCGCCGCAGAGTAAAGTTGGAGCGTGAAGCTCGCCAACGATATCACCGGCTCGGGAGAGCCTCTCGTTCTCCTCCACGGAATGGGCTCGAGTTCCAACTCCTGGAAGATGATTCGGCCCGCCCTGCAGGACAAATTCCAGGTCATTACTTTCGATCTGCCGGGACATGGAAAGACTGCCTTCGATCCAGATCAACCGATGGATCCATACTCACTTGCACTTCTGATCAAGGAACAACTGGATGAATTGGGAATAGAGCGAGCGCACTTAGCAGGGAACTCCCTAGGTGGGTGGATTGCCCTCGAAATCGCCGCGGCCTTTCCCGAGCGCACCAAGAGCGTTATCGGTCTGGCCCCTGCTGGGCTCTGGCTGGTGCCAACTACCCACCGTTCGATTCTTGGCGCCTCTTCACGCTTTATGGCGCAATACACCTACAAGTACGCCGATCAATTGATGAAACAAGAGTGGGCCCGCAAATTGGGCTTCGTTGAGGTGAGCCCCCGCTGGCGCGAGCTCCCGCATGAGACGATCGTTGATGCGGTTGTTGCCTACGGATCATCGGAAGGCTACTTCCCTGCCTGGGATGGAATGCTCAAGCGCCGCTTTGATAAAGCGATCTCACCGCAGATTCCCGTCACGATCATCTTCGGAGATAGCGATAAAACCCTGCCGGCACAGACCTCGCAGGAGCGCACGTTGGCGCCGGCACACGCTCGCTGGGTCACCCTCTCGGAATCGGGTCACGCCCCGATGTGGGACAGCCCGCAAGAGTGCATCGCCGAAATAATTCACACCGCTGCCCTCGCATCGTGATCACCGTTATCTATCTCTGGCGAATCAATAAAAGGAGTGTGCCACTTGCCGTCTGGCATATGACAACTGACCGACGCACATTGAAGCGGGATCGCGGTGTTGGCTTCTTCAAATTAATCGGCACCGGAACCGGCGAGACCTTCACACCGCGCGACGCTGATTCAACTCTCTGGGGTTTGATCCTCACGATTGATGAGTCGGCACTGGCGGAGTTTGACCGCGGGTCTGTGGTGACAAGGTGGCGAGCCTTCGCAACCTCCGAGGCACGCTACATTGCGACCGCGATTTCATCGCATGGCCAATGGTCAAAGGCCCAACCCTTTGAGGTTGATCAGGATCTTGCTAAAACTTGGCAAGGCAAGGTCATGGCTCTCACGAGAGCCCGAATCCGATGGCGCAAGAATCTGCAATTTTGGAGCGCAGTTCCCCCTGTTATCGCGAGTTTGCGCGGTTCACCTGGGGTAGAGAGCGCTATAGGTATCGGTGAGGCTCCTATCGGACTGCAAGGGACTCTCTCCATATGGAGCGATGGTGCGGCACTGCGCGAGTTCGCCTATAAGGGAGACGCACACTCGGCCGTCATTCGACAGACGCGCTCGCGCGCTTGGTACTCCGAAGAGCTCTTCGCTCGCTTTGCGCTCCGCGAGGTTCGTGGCTCAATTACCGCCACCAGGTAAGGCAGAATTAACGGGTGACCATCCACCACTACAGCCCGCGACGCAATCGTCGCCGAGCGGTGTCGGGTAAGCAGACCTTCTTTCTCTATCTAGGACTTCTCTCTGTAATTGGTCTGCAAATCAGCTACCCGCTGGTGCACGGAGAAGTTTTACGTGACATCACTCTTGCAACAGTCTTTGTGGGGGTAGCCACGATGATTCTCCACTCCTACCTTGTTTACGGCCCATTCTTCGCGATCACATTTACGATCCTTACATTTGCTTACGCGCTAGCAATCGAAACTATTGGCGTAAAGAGTGGTTGGCCGTTTGGCCGTTATCACTACGACCACTCTTTAGGTGTTCAAATCTTTGGCGTCCCCCTCCTGGTTCCATTCGCATGGATGATGCTCTCCTACCCGATTCTTATTGCAGCTCGCCGTGCGGCCGCCCACTGGGTCTTTTTATATGGTGGAATCGGATTGATGATCTGGGATCTCTTCTTAGATCCACAGATGGTAGATGCCGGACGCTGGAGTTGGAAGATCGTAGGTCCGCACGTTCCAAATGAGCCAATGATTCCACTCTCGAATGCAGCTGGTTGGCTCTTCGCAGGAATGGGTTTGATGGCCCTGCTGCATCGAGTGCTTCCCCAAGATCGCCGCAAAAACTCCATCAATTCGAGAGTTCCAGACATTCTGCTCTTCTGGACGCTCATTGGCGGAGTAATTGGCAATATCTTCTTCTTTCATCACCCAAAGATCGGAGAGTTTGTCGGTCTCATCTTTGCTGTCTACCTCATCCCCTACGCCTTCCAACTCCGCTTTGGTCGACCCGATACCGCTTAACTGATGCTCTTCATTCTTCTCCTTGTCGCTATTCCTCTCCTCTTCTCGCTAGCCAATGCTCTATCAATACGGGTAGTCAGAGCGAGAGATGCACGCGAAGTTTTCGAACAGCTCTCAATCCTTATTCCAATGCGCAATGAAGCCAATAATGTTGCAGGTGTCATTCCATCGATTCTTGCCTCCTCGCTACTGCACGCAACAGAGGTAATCGTCCTTGATGATCAATCGACCGATGAGACCAGAGAACTCCTCTTGCGCTACCCCGAAGTCAAAACCATCACCGGCCTTGACCTTCCTGATGGTTGGCTCGGAAAGAACTTTGCCTGCCATCAACTGGTTGCTCATTCAACTGGCGAATACCTGGTCTTTGTCGATGCCGATGTTCGGGTTGCGCCTAATGCGATTGCTGCTGCGATCACCGATATGGAGAAGTTCGGATGGGATTTCATCTCCCCCTACCCACGCCAGATTGCAGAGAGCTTCTTCGAAAGATTGATCCAACCGCTCTTGCAGTGGTCCTGGATCTCTTCAGTACCGCTGCGTTTTGCCGAGCGCGGAAAGTTCGCCTCCATGGTGATTGCCAATGGTCAATTCCTCATTGTCCGACGCAGCGCCTATCTCGCAGCTGGAGGGCATAAAGCAATTCGTCATGAAGTCCTTGATGATCTAGAGCTGGCGCGCGCCCTCATCAAAAATGGATTCAAGGGTGGAGTCGCTGAAGGCAGTGAAGTAGTTGCCTGTCGCATGTATGACAGCCGCACAGATCTTTTCAATGGGTACACCAAATCTCTCTGGCGCGCTTTTGGCTCCCCGCTTGGCGCGCTCACCTCCGCAATATTTCTCTTCGTCACTGGCGTCCTCCCCTTTCTTCTTGCCGTCGCGGGATTGCGTGCCGCTTGGATCGCCTACTTTGTCATCGTCATCACTCGCTACATCGCGGCCGCGCGTACGCGATCAACTCCCAGCACTGCTTTACTCCACCCACTCGCTATCCTGACCTTGATCTACCTGATAGGACGATCCTGGTATCTAAAACGAAACGGTCAATTGGTCTGGCGTGGACGGAGTGTGACGTAGGTGGCAAAGATTGTGGTGATCGGAGCCGGAATCGGTGGCATGAGCGCAGCCGCCCGCCTTGCCCGTCAAGGACACGATGTATCGATCTACGAGGCTGCAGAGCGCACCGGTGGAAAGTGCCGCACCGAGTGGATCGGTGACTACGCCTTCGACACCGGACCTTCACTGCTCACTCTCCCCGCGATCTACAAAGACCTTTTCATTAAAACCGGCCCACGCTTTGAAAAGGCCTTGAGCATCCAGCCTGTAAACCCCTCTTTCACCTATAACTTCTCCGATGGCAAGAGCGTTGACTTTATCAATCTGGATCTTCCAAAGACATGCGGCGCGATCGATGATGCACTTGGAGTCGATGCTGGAAATGCGTGGCATTCGCTCATGCAACGCGCCGAAGTTATGTGGGATATTTCTAGAGTTCCATTTGTGCAATCCGAATTAACTTCAGTCTGGAGTCTGCTCAAGCGACGCGATCTGATCCGTGGAATTCGCCAGATCGCACCGTGGAAGTCACTGCGCTCAGTTGTCGGTGACTACACGAAAGATCCTCATATTCAGATGATCGTCGACCGTTATGCAACCTATACCGGCTCAGATCCGCGCAAAGCCCCCGCCGCACTTTTGACGATTGCTTTCGTCGAAGCGACTTTCGGTGCCTGGCATCTTGCAGGTGGAATTGGCCAACTAGGCGTAGCGCTTGAGGAGCGTTGTCATCTTTTGAAAGTCGATATCAATCTCAACTCCCCTGTTGTAAAGATCAACACTGAATCCAATTGTGTAACTGGAATCACCTTGTCATCGGGCGAAGTGATTGAAGCCGATTTCGTCGTCGCTAATGCCGATGCTGAAATTATTTATAACCAACTCTTAGCTCCTGGCGTTTATGCTGCAAGGCCCGAACGCAAGAAGCTTAAGCGAGCCGAGAAATCCCTGGCGGGGTTCTCGCTCCTTTTGGGACTTGATAACAGCAAAATTTCAGAGGCTCCTGCAAAATTGAATCATCACACCATCTACTTCCCCGCTGATTACGACGCAGAGTTCGACGATATCTTCACCAAGAAGATTCCGGTCAACGACCCAACGATCTACATCTGCGCTCCAAATGATCCCCTCATGGTGAAGCGTTCGGGAACAGAAAGTTGGTTTGTCCTAGTAAATGCTCCACCCCACGACCCTGCGGGTGGTTGGAATTGGAGTACCGGCGGAGCAGATTATGCAGCGAAGATAATTGCCAAGCTTGATGCCTTAGGTCTGCGTGTAAGTGAGCGCCTTGATGTGATGGAATTTCGCACGCCACTCGATCTGCAAAATTCAACGAACGCTCCGGGCGGTTCGATTTACGGAACTTCAAGCAATGGCGCGATGTCTGCCTTTTCAAGAGCCCGCAATCGCTCGCCTGTGAAGGGACTTTTCTGCGTGGGTGGTTCCGCTCACCCTGGAGGTGGCCTTCCGCTCGTTGGTATTAGCGCGGAGTTAGTCGCTGACGCTATCGGTAGCACTGAGGCGGTTGTAACCGCTACGCATCACCATCACTAGAGCAACGGCTTGTTGTAGCGCCCAAACGATGGCAAGAGTCGTCACAGCCGCAATCTTCAAATCAAATGCCACAATCGCTACCGCCAAGAATGATGCGCGCACTGGTCGCTCAGCGATAGTCACGATATCTATTCGATAATCCCCTAGACCCGCGATGCGAGCTCGCGCATACTCCTGCGTAAAGGCGAATAGCCAAGCGCTCGTAACGATCCATGCCGGCGCACCTAGTTTGTACAAAGCCAGCGCCCAAAAAGTCTCACCTACGCGATCGCAGATAGCGTCAACCATCGCACCGCGCTTCGATGCCTTGCCACTCAATATCGCAACCGTGCCATCAACTCCGTCGCTAAGTAGTGAGAGCAAGAGAATCGCAATCACGTACTTGTGCTTCGCCTCGGTATAAGTAAATATCGCGGCAACTACGCCCAACAGACTTAACGCATTTGGTGAGATCTTTAAGCTAACCAGCGGCCTGGAAATTCGATATGAAATTGTGAGCCACGCTTTGACGATGCCTGAAATCTCCGCGCCACCGTGGAGTTCGCTCCACCCAGCGAAGTAATTCTCACGATTCATCGCAGCCCCGCATTCCGCACAATCGCCGCCGTAGCAGCGGCCTTATTCATAGTATAGAAATGAATCCCTGGCGCGCCAGCCGCGATCAAATCACGACACATCTCAGAGGCGATCTCAATTCCTAACTCAACGACTCCGCTCTCATCCCCAGCGATAGACATAAACTTTTCAGTGATCGAAGCAGGTATCGGTGTGCCTTGCAGTTCGGACATTCGTGTAAGTTGCTTCACGTTGGTAACCGGAAGAATTCCGGCGATGATCGGAAGTTGCGATCCTGCCTTTTGGAGCGCATCAACTAATCTCTTGTACGCATCAACTTCAAAGAAAAATTGCGTCGTTGCAAATGTCGCGCCATGCGCTTCTTTGCGAAGTAAGGTCTGAACATCAGCGGCAAAATCGCCCTGCGAGGCGGGATGGCCATCGGGGAAGGCAGCTACCCCCACCGTTAATCCCCCCACCTCGCGAGCAAGATCGACCAATTCATCAGCGTGATCAAATCCACCTGGCGTTGTTACCCATGAAGCGCCTGGACCGCCAACGGGATCCCCACGCAGCGCCAAGATCGTGGAGATTTGTGCCCCCTTGTATTGCTCCAAAATTTTGATTAGCTCTTCACGTGTAGAACCCACGCAGGTGAGGTGGGCCACAGTTGAAATACCAGTCCGAGCGGTGAGCTCCGCTGCGATGCGAATTGTTCTATCTCGAGTCGATCCTCCAGCGCCGTAGGTAACCGAGACGAAATCTGGTGCAAGGGCAGAGAGTTGGGTAACGGCCTCCCACAGCCGCTCCTCTCCTAACTCATCCTTCGGCGGAAAGAGTTCGATAGAGAACGTCGGGGCCTTTTCAGTTCTCGGGTTCATAGCGAAGCAGGGTACCGTTACCGCGTGGATTTTGATGGCATTCGTGGACTTACCGGGGCTATCAACGCCTCCTTGGCTGATTTTTTTGAGAGAGAATCGCACTATCTGCGCGAAATTGGTAGCGAACTTGACCCAGTAGCCGACGTACTCGGCCATTTCCTTCTTGACAGCGGCAAGCGGCTGCGCCCGCTCTTCGCCACCATCGGATTCCTTGGTGCGGGCGGGGAGCTCTCCCCTGAAATTATCAAAGCAACTTCCAGTCTCGAACTCGTCCACGTGTGCGCGCTGATCCATGACGATGTAATGGATGCTTCTGACACCCGCCGCAACGCCCCTGCCATCCACAAACAATTTGAGGCTCTGCACGACTCTGAGCACTTACACGGCAGCAACTCGCAATTCGGTGTGGCTAGCGCAATTCTTCTGGGGGATCTCGCCCTGGTCTGGGCGGCTAAGGCTCTGCACGAATCAGGTGCTCCTTCACAGAACATCCTGCGCGCACTCCCCTTTTACGATGAGATGCGAGTTGAGTTGATGGCCGGTCAGTACCTCGACATGTATGAACAAGCTCTAGCCAGCGAGAGCGTCGAGCGCTCGCTCAAAGTAGCGCGCTTTAAATCGGGTAAATACAGCATTGAAAGACCGCTCCACTTTGGTGCGAGCCTCGCTCCCGAATTTTCGGCACAGGTCATCGAAAGTTATTCCAACTACGGCTTGCCGCTCGGTGAGGCATTTCAATTACGCGATGATGTCATTGGGGTCTTTGGCGACCCAGAGAAGACTGGCAAACCTGCTGGCGATGACCTCCGCGAAGGTAAGCGCACAGTTCTTGTGGCAACAACGCTTTCTAAAGTAAACGTGATCCAACGCACAGAATTTCTCCAACTCTTCGGACGGAAAGATTTAGATCTCTCGCAGATCGAAACCTTGCGAAGCATCATCGTCGAGACAGGTGCTCTTGCCGAGTTGGAAACCATCATTGAAGAGATGACTTTCAAAGCGCACAATGCGCTGGCTACTGGTGGAATTACGCCATCTGCAGTCGCTCTCCTCGAAGAGATGGCCATCGCGGCCACGCAGCGAACTGCATAAATCAAAGGGGATTGTGTGCGTCAGGTAAAAGGCAAGAGTGATCACGTCGTCATCGTTGGAGCGGGGCTTGGCGGTCTCAGTGCTGCTCTGCGGCTAGCGGGAGCGGGACGCAAGGTCACCGTTGTAGAGCGTGAGTCTGTACCAGGTGGTCGCAATGGCCTCCTGCAGCGTGATGGCTACTCTTTCGACACTGGCCCATCTGTCCTTACGATGCCATCGCTCATTCAAGATGCGCTCTCTTGTGTCGGCGAAGATATGAAGGATTGGCTCGAACTCGTTCCTGTCGACCCCCTCTATCGCGCTTTCTATCATGACGGCACGCAATTAGACGTGCACGCCAATACCAAGAGAATGCAAGAAGAGATCGCTACCAAGATCAGCGCGAGTGAGGCGATTGGTTACGGAAAGTACGTCGACTTTGTGACAAAGTTATATAAGTACGAGATGAATGACTTTATCGATCGCAATATCGATTCACCTCTCAATTTGTTGACCCCCAATCTTGCCAAGCTCGTTGGACTCGGCGCCTTCCGCCATCTGGCACCTAAAGTCAATCAATTTCTCAAGGATGAGCGCACTCAGAAGGTGTACTCATTCCAGGCTATGTATGCCGGGGTAAGTCCACAGCAAGCCCTGGCTCTCTACGCAGTCATCGCATACATGGATTCGGTGAATGGTGTCTTCTTCCCCAAAGGAGGAATGCATGCGGTTCCTCGCGCACTAGCTGCAGCTGCGCAAAAACATGGGGTCACTTTTAAATACAACACCACCGTCACTTCTGTGGAACATAGCAATGGTCGAGCAACCGCAGTACTGACGGAAGATGGGCAGCGAATTACCGGAGACACTTTTATTTTGAATCCCGATCTTCCAGTGGCTTATCGCGACCTGCTTGGTTCGACTCCCCGACGTGTGAAGACCCTCAAATACTCTCCGTCCTGCGTCACTCTGCTGGTGGGCACCAAGAAGAAGTACGACCACCTTACTCATCACAATATTCACTTTGGTAAGTCATGGGAGGGGGTATTTGATGAACTCATTACAAAGAAGACTTTGATGACTGATCCGAGCCTGCTGGTAACTATCCCAACCTATGACGATCCATCTCTTGCACCTCAAGGTCACTCCTCGTATTACATCCTCTTCCCAACTCCCAACCTCGACGCCGATATCGATTGGAAGGTTGAAGGTCCGCGCTATCGCAACGAGATGCTTCGCGTTATGGAGGCTCGTGGATACGAAGGCTTTGCAGATTCAATCGAGGTAGAGCAGTTAACTACTCCCCTCGATTGGCAAGAGCAAGGGATGGAGCGCGGTGCACCATTCGCCAGCGCACATACCTTCTTCCAAACCGGCCCCTTTAGACCACGCAATATGGCAGTTGGCTTCGAGAATGTTGTATTTGCTGGTTCGGGAACACAACCGGGAGTTGGAGTACCAATGGTATTGATTTCAGGTCGCCTCGCTGCCGAGCGGATCGTAGGAGCTATTAAGTAACGTGGATGAGTTAACTGCCGCTGGGATTCTAGATCCAGATCTGCGCGCCTCGTATACTGAGTGCAAGCGGCTTAACTCATTACATGGCAAGACCTACTACCTCGCAACTCTGCTCTTACCTAAAGCCAAGCGTCCTCACGTTCATGCCCTGTACGGCTTTGCACGCTATGCCGACGAGATAGTGGATGATCTTGCCTCAACCCTGACGATAGAAGAGAAGGCAGCGCTCCTGAAGAATTGGGGCGATGGAGTGCTGAGTGACATCCGTAGCGGGACAAGCAAAGATCCCGTTGGACGAGCACTGGTCGACACAGTCAACCGATTCACCATTCCTATCGAACTCTTTGAGGCCTTCTTGCACTCCATGGAGATGGATCTCTCTGTCACTCATTATGAGACCTTCGCGGATCTCTCCGAGTACGTTTATGGAAGTGCCGCAGTAATAGGCCTACAGATGGTTCCTATATTGGGTGCAACTGATCCTGCTGCCTACGCCGCTGCAGAGAAGCTAGGTGTCGCCTTTCAACTCGCTAATTTCATCCGCGATGTCAGCGAGGATCTTGATCGAGGTCGAATCTATCTACCGCTCGCTGAGTTAGCGGCCTCTGGAGTCACTCCTGAAATGTTGGCTGCCAAGAGATTGACCCCAGAGATCAAGAGCGCACTCATCTTCCAAATTGAGCGCGTGCGACGCCTACAGAGTGAAGCTACAGCAGGTATCAAACTCCTAGATGCGGCGAGCCAACCCTGCATTAACGCAGCATCAGAGCTCTACTGCGGGATCGTGGATGAGGTTGAGAAGATCAACTACGAGATATTCACCCATCGCGCTACCACCTCAACCTGGCGACGCATCAAGGTAGCCCTCCCTGCATATGTGCAGGCGGTAAGAGCGCGCTAGAGTTCCACCAACGGGAGCCGCTAGTTGTGGCTGAGAGGACCTGATCGCCAGGTCGACCGTATGACCAGTTCGGTAATGCGAACTGCGGAAGGGTTTCAATCATGCATTCTATAAATCACGCAGTAATGACCGTTATGTTCACGGCTTGGGGTTACCAACTCACCTATCTGGAATTCTTCGCCTTTATAACGTCGGTGGTGGGAGTCGCCTACGGGATATTTGGCCCACGCGTTACTTGGCCGTGGTGGAATATCAGTAGCCTTTTATATGCAGGGCTCTTCTTTGAACAGAAGTACTACGCGAGTGCGATACTCCAATTTGTTTTCGTCGCAGGCGGAATATGGGGCTGGTTTGGCTGGGGGCCCAAGGGCGCGAAGCCTGCCAAGCTCTCTTTAAAAACAAATATCTACTGGATTATCGGATATGCCATCGCCTGGTTCTCCTTATACCCATTGCTACTTCACATTGGCGCAGCTGCTTCACTTACCGATGCCTTCGGATTTGTTGGAAGTTGTATCGCACAAGTCCTTATGTGCGTCGAGCGCTATGAGACGTGGCCGCTCTGGTTTGTAGTTGATGGCGTTTACACCTATCAGTTCTGGCATGGTAAGTCCTACCTCACCTCGATCTTGTACTTCATCTTTGTCCTGCTCGCTATCGGAGGATGGAAGCGTTGGTTGCGAATCGCTAATCTTGAAAAGAGCGCCGTGATATAGATGATCATCACAATTGATGGCGTCGCGGGAGCAGGTAAAACAACTCTTGCAGCATTTATGGCTGCTGAGTACGAAGAGAGAACTTCTGTGCAGGTTGTACATATGGATGATCTATACGACGGATGGAGCGATCCCCTGGGAGCTGCGCTCACCCAGAAACTACGTGCGATAGCCCGCGGCCACCTCGACCAAACGGTGGTCAAAACTCGAAGTTACGACTGGAGCGCAGATCGACCGGGCGCAGAGTTGGTTATTCCACCAACACACCTCCTCATCCTTGAGGGGGTTGGCTCGGGCCAAAGGTCAATCCGAGAGTTCGCCGAGACAAAAATCTGGATTGACCTCGAACCCATTGTTGGCCTGCGCCGGGTGCTGGCGCGTGACGGATTCCAGATTGAAGAGCAGATGTTGACCTTTCTAGAGCACCAACGTATGCACTTTGTCGAAGAAGGCACACGGGACGCCGCTGATTTCCACCTGAATGGTTTGAATTAACCTCTAGAATTTAAGCGTGTCTGATCTATCCGGCGAAATAATCGATAACCGTTACGAGCTCTTGTCGCTCATAGCGGCCGGCGGGATGGCTTCTATCTACAAGGCGACTGACCAGCGACTCGATCGCCTGGTCGCCGTCAAGATTATGCATCCTCACCTCGCCAATGATGAGGAGTTTGTAAATCGCTTTATCCGTGAGGCCAAGGCGATCGCCTCACTCTCCCACCCCAATATTGTCTCGATTCAAGACCAAGGCTGGAATGAGGGCGGCACTCCCGCCGTCTTTATAGTCATGGAATATATCGATGGCTTCACCTTGCGTGAACTGCTCATAGAGCGTGGCCGCCTCACACCACAGGAGCTCTTGCACTACGCCATCCCGGTCGTGAGCGCTCTTGCGCAGGCCCATAGCCTCGGCATCAATCACCGTGACCTCAAACCAGACAATATCTTGATCTCCAAAGAGGGACGAATAAAGATCGCAGACTTCGGACTAGCCCGAGGCGCCACCCTCGGTGGCACCCTGACTGTCGAATCGAGCATCGTGCTCGGGAGCGTCTCCTACCTATCGCCCGAGCAGGTGGAACGAGGAATCTCCGATGCGCGAAGCGATATCTACTCTCTCGGAATTATGTTCTACGAACTTCTCACGGGTGTAAAACCTTTTGACGGAGAGACGCCGATTCAGATTGCACTCAAGCACGTCAATGAACGGGTTCCTGCTCCATCGCTCCTCCAACCCGGAATTCCACCTGCGCTCGACACCTTAGTTCTCCGCGCAACCGCACATAATCCTGATCAACGTCAGCGCAATGGGGCCGAACTACTGGAAGAACTGACCCAACTTCAAATTTATTTAGATCCTAAGCGCTCACAACTCACCTTGGATTTGGATCTCCCTCCACAACCGCCAACTCCGAAACGCAAGAGCGCGCGCCCGGAGGTTCGAATTGGAAGCACATTGGTCACCAAGGTGCGAAACTTCACCGAGCCCACTCATATTAAGAGGGAAGAGAAGAAGCCCACCTTCATCCCAGAGGGCAAGCTAGAAACGCCTCCACTTTTGCCCAAAGCAGTCGCAAAAAGGCGAAAGACTTCAAAGCGCGTGCAGCGCAATCGGTACATCGCCTTCATCATCCTCATGCTCTTGGTTGCGGGTGGCCTCTACCAATTGGCATGGCCGGTAAATGGAATTTCTTTGCCATCAGTTGTTGGAATGAATCTGACTGATGCAACCAGCACGCTCTCGAACATCGGAATGCAGACTGTGGTTGCGCAGAGGGAGTTCGACTCCAGCGTTCCTAAGGGAGAAGTAATCTCCTCATCACCTGGCGGTGGCGCAAGACTAAAGCGTGGCGGAACGGTGGCGCTGACGATCTCTGAAGGTACGGCTATAGAGCCAACGCCTACCCCCACACCTATTCCCACGCTGAGTGCGACACCGACCCCTACCTCGACAGATCCCAATGCGCCGATCACAATCTCAAATTACGTGGGGCTTACGAGCGACCAAGCGCAGAGCGAATTAACTGCGGCAGGGCTGACCGTTAACCAAACATTTGCGTATAGCGACACCATTGCGACTGGAAGCGTGATATCACAAACGCCAGATGGAACTGCGCCAGTAACTCCGGGTTCTACGGTTACCATCGTGGTCTCCCAAGGCGCGGCGAATGTGTACATTCCTAACGTCTATTCTCTCTCGGGCAGCTACGCAACGAAGGAGCTTGAAAACCTGCAACTCAGGGTGATTGTTCGAAAGATCGGCAACGGCAAACACGTCACCAACATCTCTCCTAAGGTTGGAACCTCAGTCAAGCGCGGCAGCACGGTGGTTATAACCCTCGGGTAGGCTCACGCCATGAGTCCAGCAGCAACTCCCCGTACCGCCCCACGTATTGGCGCGCACACCCCCACTTCCGGCGGAATGGCCAAGCGTTCTATCGAATACGCACTTACAACCGGAGCTGAGGCAATCCAGGTCTTCGCATCCAATCCTCGAGGTTGGGCAATGCCCGAAGCAAATCTTGCAGCGGATACCGCCTTTCGCGATCGTGCGGACGAACTCGATATCCATACGTACGTGCATGCACCCTTCTTGATTAACCTCGGTTCACCGACCGCAGCGACATATGAGAATTCCGTTGCATCCACTGCCTACTCACTCAAGCGAGCGCGAGAGATCGGTGCTTTAGGAACTGTGATTCACACCGGATCTGCGGTAGATGTTAATCACGTCCCAATGGCGTGGAAGCAGATCAATAAGGGCATAATGCCAGTCCTTAAGAAATTGAAGGAAGATGACCCTTGGCTACTGCTTGAGCCGACGGCGGGACAAGGGCAATCACTCGTTAAGAAGCTCGATGATTTGTTGATGTACTTCGATGCGCTCGAATGGCATCCAAGGGTGGGAGTCTGCCTCGATACGTGTCACGTCTTTGCGGCAGGTCATGACATCGCTAAGAAGGGTGGAATGACTGAGACTTTAGATCTTCTCGTCTCTCTTGTCGGCATAGAACGCATCAAACTTATTCACACGAATGACTCTATGGATGTTTGCGGCGCACTCAAAGATCGCCATCAGAATCTCGGTGAAGGAGAGATCGGTCTAAAGGCATTTGAAGAGTTGATCGCACACCCAGCAGTAGTAAATGCACCACTCATTCTTGAAACTCCTGGACAAGAACCGGAGCATGGCGCTGAAATCACTCTTCTCAAAAAGATGAGATCCAAGAAGAAGTGAATTTTAAAACTCACAAAACTATCCCGACGGTCCTACTTCTTTCGGTTGCATTGGTTTGGGGTAGCACCTTTGCCATCATGAAGAACTCGCTGGATCGCATCGATGTCAACTCATTTCTGGCCTGGCGCTTCATCGTTGCTGCACTTCTTATGGCAGCACTCCGCCCGAAATCCTTTCGCCACATTGACCGCAATTTCCTCCTTCGAGGCATAGGAGCCGGAGCCCTGTTAGGTGCGGGGTACATCTTCCAAACTTTTGGCCTCACTCTTACCACCGTTGCAAAAACTGGATTCATCACCGGCCTCTATGCCGTATTTACTCCTCTCATCGCGGCAATATTCTTTAAACATCACATCTCGAGGATTCAGTGGTTCGCAGTGGGTCTTGCGACGATCGGCATGGGGGTTCTCTCGTTGCACGGTCTGACTATCGGGCGGGGCGAATTTCTTGTTCTCATTGCCGCGCTCTGCTTCGCATTACATATCATCGCGTTGAGCCGTTGGAGTCCAAATCGAGATTCTTATGCTCTCACGATGATCCAGATGGCCACCGTTGGCGTGATATGTCTGATCGCCTCACTCAAGAGCGGTTTTCATGCCCCTCATGATCAAGGGGTTTGGGCGGTTGTTGTCTACTGTGCAATCTTCGCCAGTGCCTGCGCCTTCATCATCCAAACCTGGGCGCAATCTTTTATGTCGGGCACAAGCGTTGGCATCGTACTGACTATGGAATATATCTTCGCAGCAGTCTTTGGCATCGCACTGGCCCATGAGCATTTGACATGGAGAACAATCGTTGGCGGGATCTGCATGATGGTTGGGCTCTATCTAGTAATCCTCTACGACCAGCCCGATGCCCCGGTTATGCCGTCGGATCATGAGAAGATTGCCTCATGATTGATCTCCGCTCCGATACCGTAACTAAACCAAGCGAGGAAATGCGTGCTGCAATGATGCGCGCCGAAGTAGGCGATGATGTGTACGGGGATGATCCCACCGCTAACTCACTTGAGGAGCGGGTTGCGGCACTCTTTGGATTTGAGGCGGGGCTCTTCACTCCCACTGGCTCATTGGCCAACCAACTCGCTATTCGCCAGTTGGTGAAGCCGGGCGAAGAGTTAATCACCGAGACGTTCTCTCATATCGTCCGTGCGGAGCTCGGAGCTGGGGCGGCTTTCAGTGGAATCACTACCCGAACCTGGGAGTCACCTCGTGGCGCTCTAGTTGCCGGCGATCCTCTCCGCATTGCAAGGCCCGATTCAGGTCCCAATCAAGTTTCAACCACTGCAATTGCAGTCGAGAACACACACAACTTCGGCGGCGGAACAGTTCAATCGATCGATGAGATCAGAGCCTTGCGCGAAGCTTCTCTTAAGATGGGGCTCTACATGCACCTCGATGGAGCGCGTATCTGGAATGCTCATGTCGCATCGGGTGTCTCGTTTCTGGAATACGGAAAGTACTTCGACACCGTCTCGGTCTGCCTCTCCAAAGGTTTGGGGGCTCCGGTTGGTTCTCTGATGCTTTCAAACAAAGAGCGTGTTGCCAGTGCACGCATCTGGCGTAAACGGTACGGCGCTGGAATGCGGCAGATTGGGATGCTGGCGGCTGCCGGTCACTTCGCACTTGACCACAATATCGATCGCCTCGCTATCGATCACGAAAATGCTCGCTCTCTGGCGAGTGCTGTTCACGCCGTCGCACCTGCAGTGGTTGACCCAAGTGAAGTTGATACAAATATTGTCATCTTGGATCTAACAGGCTCTTCGATCTCTGCAGGAGATATCAACGGCGAATTGAAGAAGGCAGGAATCTTGGCGAGCACAGTTGGCCCTACCACCTTGCGCCTTGTGACTCACTTGGATGTGAGCGCTGAGCAAATAATCACCGTGAATTCAGTGTTGCCTGAGTTAGTGGAGCGTGCCTTCAAAGCGTAGTAGTTCTTCTTTAAAGTGCATGCCGTAGGCATAATTACCTAGCTCTCCCCCGGTTTTTACAACACGATGGCAAGGAATGATCGGGGCTATCAGATTACGTGCGCAGGCACTTCCAGCTGCTCGTACCGCGGCAGGCGAACCCGCACGGGAGGCTAACTCTGCATAACTCATCGTCTTACCCGCAGGAATCTTGCGCATAGCTTTCCAAACGGCTTGTGAAAATTCAGCACCTGGCTGACGTACTTTGATGCCATTCAGGGCTGCAAAATCTCCATCAAAATAATCTTTAATGAGATCAGAGATGATCGGAATCTCTTTAGCGGACTTCATGCCTAAGTCGTAATCAGATTTATCGAGGCGCGCACTCAATTCGCGTAGCGGTCCCCAACCGGCTGCTAGTAGCACATGCTCGTAAGCAATAAGTTGAAGTGAGCCAACCGGCGTCTTTATACTGGCGGTCAGGAGCATTCGGGTAGCCTAATTCAGGAAGCCCGCAATAGATAGACCTAAATTTTTAGCGGTCCCGCAACATCTCTGCAACGAGGAATGCCAACTCCAAGGATTGCGTGTGATTCAATCGCGGATCACAGGCGGTCTCGTAGCGATGCGCAAGATCTTCTTCCGAAATCTGTTCTCCTCCGCCGACGCATTCGGTAACATCATCACCAGTTAATTCAATGTGGATACCGCCAGGGTGGGTACCAAGCGTCTTGTGCACCTCAAAGAAGCCGCGCACCTCATCGAGTACATCATCGAAGCGGCGCGTCTTATAGCCGCTTGGCGCCTCGTAGGTATTGCCATGCATCGGGTCACAGACCCAGAGAACTTTGGCTCCTGATTCCGTCACTGCTTTAACAAGTGTCGGCAACTTCTCGCGAACCAGCCCTGCACCCATGCGCGTGATGAAGGTAAGTCGACCAGGTTCGTTGGTGGGATTAAGAATCTTGATCATCGTCAACGCATCTTCTGGCGTTGACTTAGGCCCGAGCTTAATTCCAATCGGATTGTGAATTTTTGCGGCGAAGTCTACGTGGGCGCCATCGAGCTGACGGGTGCGCTCCCCGATCCAGACCATGTGGCCAGAGACGTCGTACGCGTTCCCTGTTCGAGAGTCTATGCGGGTAAGTGCCTTCTCGTACTCAAGGATCAGAGCCTCATGGCTGGAGTAGAAATCAACTTTCTTGAAACTTTCAGGGTCTACGCCTGCTGAGGTCATAAAGTTAAGCGCGCGACCGATCTCATTGGCCATCTGCTCATAGCGTTGACCAAAGCGTGGATCATTTGCAAAGCCTTTATTCCACTCATGCACCTGTCGCAGGTCCGCAAAACCACCTTGAGTAAATGCGCGCACAAGGTTCAGAGTTGCAGCAGAGGTGTTGTAAACCTGAACTAAACGTTGTGGATTGGGCTGGCGTGACTCAGGAGTGAACTCGATATCGTTTACCGCATCACCTCGGTAGGCGGGAAGAGTAACTCCATCACGCGTCTCGGTGTCATTACTGCGTGGCTTTGCAAACTGCCCAGCCATGCGCCCAACCTTTATTACTGGCAGCGAGGAGGCGTACTGCAAAACCGCAGCCATCTGCAGAATGGTCTTAATACGATTGCGGATAGAATCAGCGGTCGCTGCTGCGAAGGTCTCAGCACAATCTCCACCCTGCAACCAGAAAGCTCTTCCAGCTTGCGCTTCGGCGATCTTTGCCTTGAGGTTGTCACACTCTCCTGCAAAGACAAGTGGCGGCAACTTCTTTAATTCAGCAACGGCTTTAGCAACGGGTTCGCCATCTGCTCCGCCTGGCCACTGCGGTTGTTGTGCCGCAATGAGTCCAGGCGCAAATAGGGTATCGAGATTTGTCATAAGAGGAGCCTAGGGAGGTTAGAGGTCAGTACGACGACTAATTATCCGAAGAAGACCTCGGACTCTGCGTAACGCGAAGGATCTACGAGCTTTAGCTCGCCTGTTGCTGATGCAAGTGGAACCATCTCAATCTTTGTTCCATGCAGAGCAGCCATAGTGCCCCAATTTCCTTCATGAGCTGCGGTGATTGCAGCGAGACCAAAGCGAGTCGAAAGAACGCGATCAAAGGCCGTTGGGCTTCCGCCGCGTTGGATATGTCCGAGAACTACTGTGCGAGTCTCTTTTCCGGTCTTCGCCTCAATCTCTTCGGCGAGCCAATCGCCGATTCCAGAGAGCTTGACGTGTCCGAAGGAGTCGAGCGTCTGATCCTTAACCTTCATATCGCCATCTTGTGGGATCGCGCCTTCGGCAATAACGATGATGGGAGCAAAGCCATCTGCGAAGCGTGAGTTAACCCATTGCGCAACCTTGTCCGTCGAGAACTTCACTTCAGGAATCAAAATTGCGGCCGCTCCTCCTGCGATACCAGCATGGAGTGCGATCCATCCCGCGTGACGTCCCATGACTTCTACGACGAGAGCGCGGTGGTGTGACTCGGCAGTGGTGTGGAGACGATCAATCGCTTCCATCGCAATATTTACTGAGGTATCAAAACCAAATGTGTAATCGGTGTTGTTGAGATCGTTATCGATCGTCTTTGGAACTCCGATGACCTTTACGCCAAGTGCATCGAGTTTGGTTGCAACGCCGAGAGTATCTTCTCCACCGATCGCAATAAGCGCGTCGATGCCCAAGTTCTTCAAATTCTCCTGAATCTTCTCTACGCCGCCTTCGATCTTGAAGGGGTTGGTGCGTGAGGAGCCGAGGATGGTTCCACCCTTAGGCAGAATTCCGCGGGTCGTGGTGAGGTCTAGAGGCATAGTGAGTCCCTCTAGAGGACCCTTCCAGCCATCGCGGAAGCCGACGAAGTCGTATCCGTACTCTTTAACACCCTTGCGCACTACCGCGCGGATAACGCCATTTAGGCCTGGGCAATCTCCGCCACCTGTGAGGACTCCAAAACGCATTTATGTAACTCCAGATCAAATCTCGAATAACGGGAAGAGGCTCCCGCCTGTGGTCAACGCTGACTGGCGCAGTCTACCCTTGCGCCATGGCCCTAGTTGCAGGCGTAGATTCATCGACCCAGTCAGTAAAAATCGTCATCCGAGATGCCGAGAGCGGCGCCTTCATCCGGGAGGGGCGGGCGGCTCACCCCGAAGGAACTGAGGTCGACCCTCAGAGCTGGTGGAGCGCCCTTCAAGAGGCTCTAAGCGCAGCCGGTGGCCTATCGGACGTTGCAGCCATCTCCATCGGCGGACAACAGCATGGATTGGTCGCGATGGACCACCAGGGCAAAGTTCTTCGCCCAGCCCTCTTATGGAACGACACTCGATCAGCAAGCGCGGCGGCAGATCTCAATCGTGAGATTGGTGGCGATCAGGCGATGGCAGACGCGACCGGTTCGGTTCTTGTCGCCTCCTTTACCGCAAGCAAGGTTCGTTGGATGGCCGATCGAGAGCCAGAATTGGCGGCACAAATTGCAGCAATTGCTCTCCCCCACGATTGGTTGTCTTGGAAGTTACAGGGCGGCAATGAGTTCACGGAGCTCTTTACCGACCGGAGCGACGCTTCAGGCACCGGCTATTTCGATCCAGTGAGTTCAACTTATCGCCGCGACATCCTGGCACTTGCACTGCGTAGCGAGCGCGAAATTTACCTGCCAAGGATTGTCGCGAGCAACGTGTTTGGTGGAGTAACTCCCGATGGAGTTCAGATCGGTGCTGGTGCCGGTGACAATGCCGGCGCGGCCTTCGGCGTCCAAGCCCAACCCGGTGACGTTGTCGTATCACTTGGCACGAGTGGAACTGCCTTCTCGGTGTCAACAACACCCACCCACGAAGGCACGGGAACAGTTGCGGGCTTTGCAGATGTAACGGGTAACTTCTTGCCGCTTGTTTGTACTCTCAACGCTGCGCGGATCCTCGATGCAGCGGTGCGGATTTTGGGAGTGAACTTTGATCGTCTCTCTGAGCTTGCCCTCAGCGCACCTGCAGGTGCCAACGGTTTAACCCTCCTGCCCTATTTCGAAGGAGAGCGGACACCTAATCGACCAGATGCAACTGGAGTATTTGCTGGGATGAATTTAACGAATTCAAATCCTGAGTCCATTGCGCGCGCAATGATTGAGGGAATGCTCTGTGGATTAGCAGACGCAGTCGAAGCCCTTTCTGCTCAAGGCGTTGCCATAAATCGCATCTTCTTAGTCGGAGGTGCTGCAAAGAATCCTGCGGTCGCGCACATAGCCTCTGCTCTCTTTGGACGTGAGGTAATAATTCCCCCTGCTGGCGAATATGTAGCCGACGGTGCCGCTCGGCAAGCCGCATGGGCTTTATTGGGTGACGCCCCGGATTGGGATTTAGGTAAGGTCGCACATGTGCAGAGCTCACCAACGCCACATGTTCTCGAAAAGTATCGCTTACTCCGCGACGCCACGGTCAACTGGTGAAGCGCACTAGTTGGGTCTACTTCGTCCTAGTCAGCCTGCTCTGGGGTGTGCCTTACCTGTTCATCCGAGTTGCAGTTGCTCCGGGTCAATTCACCCCCGCCTTCGTCGTCTTCTCGCGAGTGGCGATTGGAGCGGTGCTCCTCATTCCATATGCGATCAAGCTAGGCGTTCTCAGACCCGCACTCAAGCAATGGCGATGGATAGCCGCATATGCACTCCTCGAAATGGTTGGTCCTTGGGGCTTTATCAGCCAAGGAGAGACCAAGGTGAATTCCGGCTTGGCGGCCCTTCTTATTGCCACTGTGGCCATCTGGGCAACTATCCTGAATGGGGCTCTTGGTGATAAAACCGTTTGGCACTCAACTCGCTTACTCGGATTGGCAGTTGGTTTTATAGGTATCTGCTTTGTCGTTGGATTGGAAAGTCTTAAAGGAAAAGTAAACGTGCTCGCAATACTAATGTTGCTCTTAGCAGCAATCGGATACGCGATCGCTCCAACTATGGCACGTCGAAAAATTCCACAAATCGACGGAGCCGCAGTTAACGGGCTAGCCATGCTCATCACTGCAGTGATTTATTCACCCTTTGCGATCGCAGCCTGGCCACATCATCATGTTCGTATCAACTCCATTTACTCTCTGATTGCCCTGGGAATATTTCCAACCGCGATCTGTTTCGTCATATTTTTCAAACTCATTGCAGATATTGGAAACGCCCGGGCATCTCTCGTCGCTTATGTGAATACTGGGGTGGCTGTCGTGATAGGAGTGATCGTGCTCCACGAGAAATTAACTGCGGGAATTCTTGTCGGCTTGCCGCTCGTACTTCTTGGTTCGTATTTTGCTAGCAGAAAACCAGTTACTCGGTAAATCCCAATCGGGCGAGAGCTTTTGGATCGCGCTGCCACTCCTTCGACACTTTAACGTGCAACCCTAAGTAGGTCTTAGCATCAAGGAAAGTCTCAATTCCTGCGCGGGCGCGCATTCCAATATCTTTGAGCCGGCTTCCTTGCGGACCGATAATGATCGACTTCTGAGAATCGCGCTCTACATGGATAGTGGCGTGGATGTCGTAGAAGTTCTTTCCTTCGCGCTTGCTCATCTCATCGATCGTCACCATGACAGAGTGCGGGAGCTCCTCATATAAGTCCTGGATGGCAGCTTCGCGGATTAACTCCGTGATGTGAAGTTCCGCTGCCTGATCGGTATCAATATCCTCGGGGTACAACGAGGGAGAGGTTGGTAGCGCCTTCACCAAGAGATCAAGCAGAAGGTCGGTCTGTTCAAGGTTCTTAGCTGAGATCGGAACAATCTCATCGACAGTGATCCCGGTTTTGGTAACGAAATTCGAGATCTCAACAAGTTTAGAGATGAGATCATCATTCTTCGCTGTGTCGACCTTTGTGACCGCGATGTAGAGATGTCGGATATGGCCCAACTGCTTGACGATGTACTCATCCCCCGCGCCGATAGCTTCGTCGGCAGGCAGACACAACAGGGCAGCATCAACTGATTCAAGGTTCTCTTGGACCATTGCATTGAGACGCGTTCCAAGCAGAGTCTTGGGCTTATGAATACCGGGTGTATCGACCAAGATCATCTGGAAATCTGGGCGCGAGATGATTCCGCGGATGGGATTTCTCGTGGTGTTGGGGTGCGCCGAGGTGATCACAATCTTTTTGCCAACGAGGGCATTAACGAGTGTGGACTTACCCACGTTGGGGCGTCCAATAACCGCTACGAACCCGGCGCGGTGCTCTGTTGTCATAGGCATAGTCTCCCATCATTCAGCTAGAGGGCCGACCAACTCCATCAAATCCGCAACTGATGTAACAATCTCGGCACTCCGCTCGCCAATCAGGCGATGACAACCATCACTTGTAGGAGAGGTAATCGGCCCTGGCACCGCCATGACAGGTCTAAATATTTCTGCTGCATCGCGAGCGGTGCGCAGCGAACCGCTTCGGAATGCCGCCTCGACTACCACAGTTGCTCGTGAGATGGCGGCGATCAAGCGATTGCGAATCAGAAACCGAGCCGGAATAGCGTGCACATTTGGCAGTACCTCAGAAACAAGTAGGCCGTTCTCCATTATCTCTCTGAAGAGTCCTTCGTTACCGCTTGGAAAAACTGCATTGACCCCTGAACCAAGAACTGCGATGGTCTGGCCTTCTGCGAGTATCGCACCGCGATGCGCTGCACTATCTATCCCATAAGCACCCCCACTCACCACGATCCAACCTCTATCCACTGCGCCTGCGGCAAAGTCTCCCGCAACGCGAACTCCATAATCAGTCGGGTTCCGAGTTCCGACAATTGAGAGTGATTGAGTGAGATCAGCGAGAACGCTACGAGTGCCTCTACAAACAAGAGCAATGGGTGGGGCCTTCAGATCATTCAGACTTGTTGGCCAATCCTTATCGTGGCGGGTGACGAGAAATGCATTACATTGGTGGATCTGTGCGAGCAGTGCGCTCCGATCTATTGATAGAAGAGTGCTGCTCAATTTCCGCCCGCTCCTCTTGAACTCTGCGTAACTTCCCGCTGCAATTCTTGATAGTAGTTCTTCCGCCCCAAACTGGAGATATTCGCTACTCCAATATTCATTTCCTCCTTCAAAGAGGGCCAGTAGTGCGAGGTGAGCGGCTAATTCGCTTTCAGTCATGCTGGATCAATTCCACGTCGCAATTGATATGCGGCTTCAACTTCGTTTAATCCAGGAGTCGTAGTGCCATTTCGATCGGCAAAACTCCACGCTAGTCGGAGCACCTTGTGATAGCCGCGTGCGCTCAGCCGCTCGTGATCAAGTTCGGCGTGTAGGAACGCAGACCCATCTTTTCTCACTCGATAACGTTCACGAAGTTGACTTGCGGGAATCTTGGAGTTGAGCGACCACGGTTCTTTCTTAAATCTCTCTTCAGCAATCCCGCGGGCGGATATCACTCGAGTTCTGACAACTTCACTCGATTCACCCGGCTCGTTTGATGCAAGATCTAGCCGCGAGGGCGCTTCTACAAAGCTGCGGATATCAATCCGATCCAACAGTGGACCCGAGAGGCGTTGCAAGTATCGTCTAATCTGCAATGAGGAGCAGGTGCACCCCCTGCCTTTCCCAGTAAATCTCCCGCAAGGGCAAGGATTTGCGGCGAGCACGAGGAGAAAATTGGCAGGGAAATGAACTGTTCCTGTGACTCGAGAGATCGAAACGTTCGCAGACTCTAAAGGTTGACGGAGCGCATCTAGCACGCCAGGGCTACATTCCGGAGCCTCATCAATGAAGAGCACTCCTCCATGGGCAAGTGAACAAGCTCCTGGTTTTATTGTGTGTGCTCCCCCTCCGATCATCGCTGTCGCGGTGGTTGTGTGGTGCGGCGCAACAAAGGGTGGGAGTAGAGAGAGCAGTGGCCGCTCGACCCCGCGCTCAGCCACTGAGTGAACTGCCGCAACTTCTAGAGCTGCACTTTGAGTCAGTGGGGGCAGAATCGTCGGAAGCCTTTCGGCGAGCATCGTCTTTCCGGTTCCCGGCGGACCGATGAGCAACAGGTGATGTCCTCCAATGGCGGATACCTCGAGAGCATCGCGAGCGCCTCTCTGTCCGGACACTTCACTGAGATCTAGCAGATTTTTTCCCTCTTGGGGTTCTGGAGCCTCACCATAATCTGGCAGGAGGCCATCATGAATGTAAGACATGAGTTGCGATAAGTCGGCGAATGCAATGGATTTAACTCTGTCGACACTCAGCGCCTCTAAACGATTTGCGATGGGAACAAGCGCGGAGACAATCCCCTCCTCTTGTGCGGCCAGGAGGGCAGGTAGAACTCCACGCACCGATCGAATGGCACCATCCAGTGCTAACTCACCCATTACTACCTGACCAGCTAATCGTTCTTGCGGAATTACTCCCTGGGCAACTAGCAACCCCAAGGCAATCGGAAGATCAAAACCTGACCCACTCTTATGCAGCCATGCAGGGGAAAGCGAAACCGTTGTTCGCTTGTTTGGCCAAGGAGCGCCTGTATTGAGTAACGCGGAACGAACTCTCTCACGCGACTCCTGCAGGGCGGTATCTGGCAGACCCAATAGCGAATATCCAGGGAGCCCATCTGAGATATCAACTTCTATATCAACGATTACTCCGCGAATCCCCAATAACGCTACGCTCTTAATTCGTCCCAGCGACATCACAGAACTCCGGGACGATAATCAATTACGGGATTGAGTCGATCACTGAAATCCACTGCAGCGCAATCTATGCGGTAGTCAGCTCCCCACTGATCGTGGGTGGCAATCCAAGCCAGCGCCAGACGTTGTAACCGCAGCGCCTTTTCCCTCCCAATTGACTCTAAAGGATGACCGAATCTATCGCTCGACCTACTTTTAACCTCAATAAAGAGCAAAGTGCCGTTATGACGAGCGATGAGGTCAATCTCGCCCCCTTTGATGCGCCAATTGCGTTCGACAACCTTTGCGCCCAGCGATTCCAGGTAGGAAGAAACCAGCACCTCGCCCGCAGCTCCCAGTACCTGCTCTTTGCGACCCATCTTGCAACTGTAAAAAGAGTTGGAACAATATCTTGCATGAATTTAGGATCTTGTTGAAAAATCCGCCCTGTGAATTACAGGAGTTCGGCGATATTCGCAAAGCTTCTGCGATGAAGCGCCGTCACTCCAATATTTGCGAGTGAAGCGTTATGTGCCGCGGTTACATACCCCTTGTGCTTGGCAAAACCGTAGCCCGGATATTTGATATCCATTTCTCTCATAATCCGATCCCGATAAACCTTGGCCAAGATTGAGGCGGCGCTAATGCTGAGCGCGACTTGATCGCCCTTCCACACCGCAAGGTTCGGAATCGCTATCCCCTCAATTGCGTATCCGTCGGTAAGAACATACTCCGGAAGAACGTCCAGAGAATTGATTGCTCGTCGCATTCCCTCGAGATTAGATTTGTGAAGCCCGATGCGATCAATCTCCTCCGGTGATATCTCAATGATCGAGTAGCTCAGCGATTGCTGTACAACGACGTCGAAGAGTTCTTCGCGGAGCTTTTCAGTAAGCGCCTTGGAGTCGCGCACGCGCGCAAGGGCTGGTGAATCAGAATCTTTAAGGATGACGGCCGCTATAACCAGTGGACCAGCACAGGGACCACGCCCGGCCTCATCAACTCCTGCAATATGTGTAATCCCGCTCGCACGTAGCGAACTTTCAATCCCCGGCATTGCCGCTACTTCTTGACCGGGACCCTCGATAGACCGTGGCTGACCGATAGGAACTTGATGTGATTAAGGGGCCAGACAACGAATTCCGCGCGACCAACAACATCATTCAGTGGAACAAAGCCCTTATGGATATCGTCGGTATGGAAGCGAGAATCCGCACTTGCACCGCGGTGATCACCCATGACCCAGATGAATCCTTTAGGAACGGTCACGTCGAATTTAGAATCACTCGGAGCGTTACCCGGGAATAGATAGTTTTCGTCAATCGAAGTCCCGTTGACTTGCAGGCGCCCCTTTGCATCGCAACAGACAACATGATCTCCACCAACTCCGACAACGCGCTTTACCAAGTACTGGGTTGCTGGATCTGGAAGCACACCCACGTCCACGAGTGCGCGCTTTAGATCGCGGGTGATGACATTTCCCGTTGCAGGGGGTGGTGAACCCAGCCAATTGGCAGGATCTTTAAAGACAACAACTTCACCACGACGAATATCACTGAACATCGCGGAGAACTTATTTACAGCGATGCGATCGCCGATTCCCAAGGTGTTCTGCATCGAACCCGACGGCACGTAAAAGAAGTGAATGAAGAAGGTCTTGATGATTACTGCGACGACCAGCGCCGAAATAACAATTATTGGAACCTCTCGGAGCAACGAACCTTTTTTGGGAAGGCGCATCTGAAAGTTAATTAGGCTTGTTCGGCTGGTGTCTCAGGTGCTACAGCAACTTCTTCAACAGCTGCTGGAGTTTCTACGACCGCCTCAACAACCTCTGGTGCAATAACCTCTTCGACCACTGGGGTCTCGATTACCACCTCTTCGACAATTACATCCTCAACAATGAACTCATTGTTTGCGCCACGACGCTCTTTAATCTTGGCAGCCTTACCGCGTAGATCGCGAAGGTAGTAAAGCTTCGCGCGACGTACATCACCGCGGCGAACCATTTCGAACTTCTCGATAACTGGGGTGTGAACTGGGAAGGTACGCTCAACACCGACACCGTATGAAAGCTTGCGGATTGTGAAGGTCTCGCGAACACCGGCACCTTGGCGACGGATCACTACACCTTGGAAGACCTGGATACGGCTCTTGGATCCTTCAATAACACGAACGTGGACCTTGATCTCATCGCCAGAGCGGAAGTTAATAATGCCCTTTTTGAGCGAGGCGGCATCAACCGCATCCAAAACGTTCATGGGTAATCCTTTTCTAAATGGACCTTCAACGGAAAGTCCGCCAATGTCTGCATACTTGCTGAAGGTCGTATCTTGCCATAGACGGGCAGGGCTAGCCAATTTCCTCCAGGAGCAGAGCGTGGAGGGCCGCTCCGGCGGCGATCACCATCGCCTCCCCTGCCGGGGCCCCCTTTCGCCCGGTAACAAGGGCTCCAGCTTCTCGAGCGATCAAACCTCCAGCGGCCAAATCCCACTCCTTTAAGCCTGTCTCGAAGTAGCCATCCACCGCGCCACTGGCCACGTGGCACAGGTCGACGGCGGCTGCCCCGTTGCGGCGAATATCCCTGACCCTCGGAATGAGGGCGGCAATCTGCTCCCCCTGCCGAACCCGCTCGGCGAGGTCATACGAGAAACCCGTAGCGATCAGAGAATCCTCGAGGGCATCGGCGGTCGACACGTGGATCGGGCGGTCGTTCAGAAACGCACCTCCCCCTCGACTGGCGTGCCAGAGCGAGTTGAGGGTAGGGGCGTAGACGACCCCGATGAGAACCCCCTGCGCATCCTTAGCCGCGATGCTGATATTCCACCCTGGCAGGTTATAAAAATAGTTAACCGTTCCATCGATTGGGTCGATCACCCAGGTGATTCCGGATTCACTCTCGCGATTAGCGCCCTCTTCACCGATGATTCCATCGTCGGGGCGCGCTGCCAAAATAGCAGAGACGATTAACTTCTCACTCGCGTGATCCATATGCGTCGCAAAATCGCGTGCTGAACTCTTCTGATTGATATCGAAGTTCTCGGGGCGCTCACTCAACAACTCTCCAGCGCGTTGCGCAATCCCCTCGGCCAGTGCGAGGAGTTCATCTATTAACTCAATTTGCGAACTCTGCTTCATGGCTAGAATCTAGGTATGTTTTCACCGTATCGCAAACTTTTCGCGGTACCGGGAGCCTTACGATTTTCCATCGCTGGGTCGATAGCGCGTTTGCCTATCTCGATGACCCTTCTGTCAATCACATTTGTGATTGTTCATGTTAAACACTCGTATACCTTGGCTGGAACAGTCGCGACTGGAGCTGCCCTTATCTCCACCGTTTTTAGCCCGACCTGGTCAAGATATGCCGATCGACTAGGGCAGCGCAAGGTACTTCGTTACACCATCCCCTTCTACATCGCCTTCGATCTCATCTTTTTAATTGCGATCAGCCACCATGCGCCAACTTATGTCTGGATGACAGCCATATTTCTCGCAGAGGTCTTTCTCCCCAATGTTGGAGGGCTGACGCGCCGACGCTGGCTCTGGGTCCTCAATGAAGATCGCGTGATGATCAATACTGCGTATTCCTACGAGGCTTTGATGGACGAGATCATCTTCATCATTGGACCGCTCGTAGCGACTTCAGCGGCAACTTTTATCTCTCCCGCCGCTGGAATGATCATGGGATTCTCTTTCATGGCAGTGGGCACCACCCTTTTCATCTCGCAGCGCTCTACAGAGCCCGCACCATTTAAGAAAGATGAGAGTGGGAAGCATGGATTTGTTCTCGCCATGCCAGTTGTGCAGGCCGTCTTCTTTCCCTTCATTTTTATCGGAGCTTTCTTTAGCTCAACTAATCTGACCGTCGTGGGTTATGCCCAACAACACCATGATGCGCCATACACTGGGCTAGTCCTCGCCATCTGGGCCGCTGGCAGTGGAGTAGCCGCAATCTTCAATGGATCGATTAAGTGGAAGTTGAAGGATGCTTCACGCTTTCGCATCAACCTCGGTGCAATCTTGGTGCTCTCTATTCCCTTCTTCTTCATCCACTCGATGGTTGCCCTCGCGATCGCGCTCTTTCTCTCAGGAATCGGAGTCGCCCCGCTGATTGTCGCCGGGTACAACGTTGCAGAGAAATCAGTACCAGCTGAAAAGGTGACTGAAACCCTCTCTTGGGTCATTGCTGGGCTCTCCCTTGGTGGAGCCTTGCCGGGCACTCTTACTGGTCACATCATTGACTCCCAGGGAGCGAGCAAAGCCTTCGTCGTTCCGATGGCTTGTCTTCTACTGGCGAACCTCGCCACCCTTCCCTACCTGCGAACCTGGCGCCGCATCTCAGATCACTAGTCCAGTTCCACCCCAGTTCCCAACCTTGCCCTCCCACTTGTGGCACTCTTTGCTCGTGAGCGAATTACGATTAATCGGACGGACCGAGGATGGCAAAAGCCTGAAGTTTCAATCCGCAGAGGGCGAAACCTTTACGGTCGAACTTGATGATGAGTTACGCGCGCTCGTGAACCAACCACGTCTCGTTGCAGTGGTTGATGAAGAAGAACACTCCGCCGTTACCGTCAAAGAGGTGCAGGCCAGGTTGCGTAGCGGTGAGACTGTCGATGCGATTGCTCGCTCTACAGACTGGACTCCCGAGAAAGTCGAAAAGTTCTCTGGCCCTATCTTGCAAGAGCGCGCCTATGTGATTGGCCTTGCCCTCGCCGCGCAACTCCGCAAAGAGAAGCACGCACCCACACTGTCCGCCGCCACGATCTCGCAGCTCGCTCCTCGTGGTGTCGACATGACCCTTGTGGAGTGGAATACCTGGCGCTTACACGATGGCACGTGGAACATCGTTCTCTTCTATCCGACGAAAGGTGGAGGAATAAGCGAGGCAAACTGGTCCTTTGATCTACCTAATCGCAACCTTGAAGCGCTTGATGACGGTGCTGCGTGGATCTCTGGCGACGATCTAGAAGCACCCGCTCAATCTCCATCGCATGGAATTGTTTACCCCTCCACGACTCCCGCGCCCCGATTAGTTGCCGTCCGCGAACCGGTCGATCAGAGCGGAAGCGTAGATTCTGCAAAGTCCTCTGGGCTAGATGCCATCATCAATAGCGGTCCAAGTCAGACAGAAGAGGTCTCTGAGGCCGAGAAGCGCGATGGAATTACCAAGCGTCTAAAGATCCCGTCATGGGATGACATCATGTTCGGTGGATCTAAAGGAACTTCAGAAGAGGAATAGCAACTTCGTAATCGCTCACGCCACCATGGTGTCCAACCATCGCCGATTCCTGCGGAACTCGTGTGGGGTCGATCAAAATTACTTCGCCATTGGCAACTGCAATAAAGTCACCCATGCGATCAAAGCTCTCGATTGAAACTTCTTCGCCGAATAAATTATTTGAGATCACTTCACTCTTAGAAAAAACAGTCGCGCGCTCTCCCAGAAATTCTCGCCATAGCGCAACGGTTTCATCGAGGGCTCCTTCCGCCACGTAGATATGACGGGCACGTGGTTCTCCACCGACCAAAGTTACATTCTTCATCAAATTATTCTCGACACCCAACACGACCTTCTCGCCCACATTGACCATGCCGTGATCCGCGGTTACATAAAGGTCGGTGTTCTTAGGTAACTTTGCGACGAGGCCTGAAATCAACTCTGCAACTTCAGCGAGGGCTAGCAGCCACTTCTCGCTACCAACGCCATCATTGTGTCCAGCATGATCTAAACCGTTGACATACAGGTATGAAAAAGAGTTGGGCTCTGCAAGTGCAACGACTGCCGCCTCAACCATTTCATTTCGGCGATTAGCGCCGACATATCGCGCTCCACGAAGTGCGGCTTGAGTAAAGGCGCTACCTTCATAACGTTTCTCAGCGATATTTGTAATACTAAAACCAAGTGCAGATGCTCTCTCAAAGAGCGTAGGGACTTTCTGCCAAAAGAGTGGATCAACGCGGTCATCCCATTTCAACGGATTGAGTAAGCGTCCAGGTGTTCCTGAGTTTGGTACGCGCACCGTGTAACCCAACATTCCATGAACTCCCGGCAACTCCCCCGTTCCCAAACTCGTCAGATTTGTAACCGTCGTCGATGGAAAGTGTGAGGTGAGTCCAAATGTGCTCTTCACCTCTGAAAAAATTGGGAACTGCGCGCCATAGGCGGCGAGTGATGCAGATCCCATTCCATCAATCAATAAGAGGCAGGTGCGTCGTGAGGGCGAGAGTGAGAGCCTGTTGGCTGTGCCTGGTATACCGAGCGAGGCGAAGATCGATTGCGACAGATCTGCTAGTCCAAAGCCCACCTCCCCATCCTGCCTTATTTGCGTGGCAAGATACGCGCCATGGCACGCACCCCTAAAGCCGTTCTTCCGAAAGCCGGCGAGAACCCAGGCAAGATCGTCGATATCGATGTCTCGCAAGAGATGTCCGATTCCTTTCTTGAATACGCATATTCAGTTATCTACTCCCGCGCGCTGCCTGATGCTCGCGACGGGTTAAAGCCGGTACAGCGCCGCATCCTGCATCAGATGTTTGAAATGGGACTACGCCCCGATCGCGGACATGTGAAGTGCGCCCGCGTGGTCGGGGAAGTTATGGGTAAGTTGCACCCGCACGGAGATGGTGCCATTTACGATGCAGCAGTACGTCTCGCTCAACCCTTCACAACTCGCCTTCCTCTCATCGATGGCCATGGAAATTTTGGCTCTTTAGATGCCGGTCCCGCTGCAATGCGCTACACCGAAGCGCGTCTGGCTCCAGCTGCGATGGCAATGGTCGATGAGGCCGACGAAGATACAGTCGACTTCGGCGGTAATTACGACGGCCAACTCCTCGAACCATTGGTACTCCCCGCCGCCTTTCCCAACCTCTTGGTCAATGGTGCAACTGGTATCGCAGTGGGCATGGCTACCAACATGGCCCCGCACAACCTCGGGGAAGTTGTCGCCGCAGCCAAACACCTGATTGACAACCCCAAGGCCACCCTCAAATCACTGATGAAATTTGTCCCTGCTCCAGATTTCCCTACCGGGGGCGAGATCATTGGCCTCGAAGGTGTCGCAGATGCTTATGCCACCGGGCGTGGATCTTTCAAGGTGCGCGCCACGGCGGTTGTCGAGAAAGTTACCTCACGTAAGCAGGGCATCGTCATCACGGAATTTCCCTTCAATATCGGCCCTGAAAAGGTCGTCGAGAAGATCGCTGATCTCGTGAAGGCCAAAAAGATCCTCGGGATCTCAGACATCATCGACCTATCTGATGGACAGCAGGGCACTAAGGTCGTCATCGAGATCAAGAACGGGTATGAGCCCGAAGAGATCCTCGAGAAGCTATACAAGTTAACCCCTATGGAGGATCAATTCTCCGTCAATGCAGTGGCACTCGTTAACGGAAAGCCACAGACTCTTGGTCTCAAAGAGTTGCTTGAAGTCTTTATCGAGCACCGCATCGAAGTTGTCCGACGCCGCTCCGAATTCCGCAAAGCTAAAGCCGAGGGCCGCCTCACTCTGGTGGATGGATTACTCAAAGCGATCATCGATATCGACAAGGTCATCAAGATCATCCGCGGCTCAGAAGATGCTGCTGCTGCCAAAGAGGCGCTCATGAAGGGCTTCAAACTGAGTGACGAGCAAGCAACTTATATTCTCGACATGCCACTACGACGCCTGACGAAGGTGAGCAAGCTAGAACTTGAAACCGAGCAAGCTGCCCTCAGCGAAACAATTGCTGCCCTCAAGAGCCTCTTGTCGAGTGAGGCAAAGATCAAAGTTCAAGTCGCTGCTGAACTCACTGCGGTATCGAAGAGCTTCGCTACGCCACGCCGCACCAGAATCGGCGCTTCCTAAGTCAATAATCTAGGCGTCGATCCGATCACGGTCGATCTCTGCGGTTGAAATAAATTCTTTCCGTGGCGCGACCTCGTTGCCCATCAACAGTTCAAAAATCGCTTCAGCAGCCTTGGCATCCTTCATCGTTACTCGACGCAGGGTGCGCTTTTCTGGGTCCATAGTGGTCTCGCGCAGCTGATCCGCATCCATCTCACCCAGACCTTTGTAGCGCTGCACCGGCTCCTTCCAACGCTTTCCAGCCTTCGTCAGATCCGCCAAGACTTTTTTCATCTCATCATCGGAGTAGGTGTAATACAACTCTCCACGCTTGCCTCCCACAACATCTATGCGATGCAGTGGAGGGATTGCAGCGAATACTCGCCCATCTTCAATCAAAGGGCGCATGTAGCGATACACGAGCGTTAATAGCAGGCAGCGAATATGCGCACCATCTACATCAGCATCGGACATCAGAATGACGCGTCCATAGCGAGCATCATCCAGCGTGAAGGAGGCCCCGGAACCCGCACCAATCACTTGAATGATCGAGGCACATTCATTGTTCTCCAGCATCTGTGAAAGGGATGCTTTCTGCACATTTAAAATCTTTCCGCGGATCGGCAAGATAGCTTGGAACTCAGAGTTGCGAGCGGCCTTCGTTGTACCGAGCGCAGAATCTCCCTCAACTATAAAGAGTTCGGTGCGCGCCGTATCATCCGAGCGACAATCCGAAAGCTTTGTTGGCAGCGAGCTATTCTCGAGAGCGCTCTTGCGACGTTGCAGATCCTTGTGTGCGCGAGCTGAGATACGAGTACGTGAGGCAGCCGCGACCTTCTCCAGAATTGCGCGAGCGGTGGCCTTATCAATCCTCTTGGTTGATGCAAAGAAGCTCTTCAACTCATCGCTCACAACACTGGCAACGATCTTTGTGGCTGCAGCAGTTCCGAGAACCTCTTTTGTCTGACCTTCAAATTGCGGTTCTGACATTCTGACGGTAACAACCGCAGTAAGTCCTTCAAGGACATCATCTTTAATGACGTCGATCTCATTATTCTTGAGAGTTTTGGAGGCGCGCAGTGCATCATTAAAAGCCTTGGTTATTGCGCGCTCAAAACCCTGGGTGTGTGTTCCACCTTTGGGGGTCGAAATGATATTTACGAAGGAAGACATGGTCGTATCGAAACCATTGCCCCACTGCATAGCAATATCAACTCCCATGGTCCGGTTAACTTCGGTAGGAACCATATGGCCTTTGTCGTCGAGCACAGGAACAGTTTCGGTGTACTCACCACTTCCTGTCAGACGAATAACTTCACCAACGGGTTCATCGGGTCGAAGGAAGGTGCAGAACTCCGAGATTCCGCCTTTATGCAGAAAGATTTCCGAGCTCTTTACCTTGCCACGACTGTCGTTGACGGTGAGTTGTAGCCCAGGGACTAAGTATGAAGTTTGGCGCGCGCGGGCATGGATATCTTCAATAGATAGTTCTGCCTCTTTGAGGAAGATCTGCTTATCGGCCCACCATTTGGTACGAGTTCCAGTAACCTTTGCAGCTACCTTACCGATGACTCGCAGGCCAGATTTCTCGTCGAAAGGAGCCTTGGGACCGTCACCATCAAAGATTCCTGGCGTTCCACGTTGGAAAGACATCCAATAGATCTTTCCATCGCGATCGACCTCGACATCGAGGCGTGAGGCAAGCGCATTTACTACAGACGCGCCAACTCCATGCAGCCCACCCGACGCGGCATACGAACCGCCTCCAAATTTTCCACCAGCGTGCAACTTAGTCATTACCACTTCAACGCCGGTCAACCCAGTCTTTGGCTCTTTATCAACGGGGATGCCGCGGCCATTGTCATGGACTTCAACGGATCCATCCGCTTCTAAATTAATCTCAATCTTCGTGCAGTGTCCCGCGAGCGCCTCATCAACGGAATTATCAATAATCTCCCATAGGCAGTGCATGAGCCCACGCGAATCCGTGGTGCCGATATACATCCCTGGACGTTTCCGAACAGCGTCGAGCCCCTCAAGAACTGCGAGATCCTTGGCGGTATAGCCATTGGCGGTCGTCGCGGTTTTATCATCAGTGGCCATGAGGCGCAAGGTTATAGGGCAGATCTCTTGGAATTAGGCGATTGGAGGTGGAAATGGATAGTTTTTTCTGTGAATTCAGATAAACAAGCGCAAGTGGCGCGCGGGGAATAAACTAACCATGCTTTACTGTTCCACTACCGTCAGAAGAAGTTAAGAAGTTCGATAGAACCACATAAGCAGAGACAGGAGAAGTCGATGACCGAACAGTTGATCCTCGAACCTACCCCACTAAGCGCCGTCGATCGTTGTGACCGCTGCGGGGCTCAAGCTTATGTCCGTGCCACTCTTCTCAACGGTGGAGAGTTGCTCTTCTGTGCTCACCATGCAAAAGAGTATGCCGCGGGGCTAAAGCCACTCGTCGCCAAGATTCAAGACGAGACCGCAAAGTTGATTGAAACTCCCGTTATCGCGGAGTAATCACCTTCTTATTTTGCTGGAAAGAATATGTGCTCCACAATCAACGAAACTGCGTAGAGCCAATTATCTTGGTCCATGTGCGTGACCGTGAAATCATCAACGGCTCGTCCAAGGCTGTATGCCTGAAACATGACTGCCGCCGTGCGGGGCGCCAGGGCTGGATTTCCGAGCCCACGGGCCTGTAAATCCCGATAGAGATCTGCGATCGTTTCAGTGAGGCGCTCTTGCTCGTTGCCTAAGGCAGCAGCCATACGCGGGTTATGCATCACCTTCGAGATCGCGGTTAAGCGCTCAATCCGGGAATCGGCGAGAATGGGAGCCTGAAAGACCTTGGAAACCTCGGTCAATTTGGTGATGAGTTCCTCGCGGGTTCCAACAGCAGCAAATACCTCGGAGAGGACTGCGATGGAGTTGGTTACGTAGTTGGAGAAGCGGCGGACCTGAGCGAGCTCGAGGAGCTCTGCAAAGTCCTGAAAGTGGTGATAGAGCGAGCCACGCGAAATACCGGAGATCTCCAAAACCTTCTCGCTAGTGATCTCATCGAGCGTCAAATGATCGAGCAGGACCACAACGGTCTTGATTAATTCGTCTTTAGTCGGGTGGATACCATTTCGAGCTTCGCGCGCCTGAGCCGTCAGTGAGGCCATTAGTAATTTCCTTCTCGTGGACACATAATCAACGTCATTGTTGGTTGCCAAGTCTTAGTTTCAGCGAGTTCGGTTAAGTTGCCGACTCTAATGACCTGTTATGTCCGATACAAGGAATCTAGAGTAAATTTTAGATTATTAAGTTACAAAAGCAGTGATTTATGAGGGTTTTAGCGATTATGTTCGCGATTAACTCACGCTTGATTCTCTTTATGTGAGCCATCGCAGAATGGCTTCTCTTTGGAGTGGCCGCAACCACAAAGCTTAAAATCAGTTCTGCTCTCAATGATATTGCCTTCGCTATCAACAAAGTCGGCGGTTCCGGTAAAGCGCATGGAACCGCTCTTAGGGTTGCGATAGATCTTGGGATTCTCGCTCATAGCTAATCGCTCCCCTACTCCGAATTTAGTTGGTTAATCTATTTTTAATCGAGGTAATCGCGGAGGACCTGTGAACGCGATGGGTGGCGCAACTTAGACATCGTCTTCGATTCGATCTGACGGATGCGCTCGCGCGTAACTCCATAGACCTTTCCTATCTCATCGAGCGTCTTTGGCTGTCCATCTGTCAGACCAAAGCGCATCGCTACTACACCGGCTTCACGCTCTGAAAGTGTGTCTAATACCGAATGCAGTTGTTCCTGCAACAGTGTGAAAGAGACCGCATCAGCGGGGACGATGGCCTCAGAATCCTCAATAAGATCACCGAATTCAGAGTCGCCCTCTTCTCCAAGTGGAGTATGGAGCGAGATAGGCTCGCGACCATACTTCTGCACTTCGACAACCTTCTCGGGTGTCATATCAAGTTCTTTAGCGAGCTCTTCAGGGGTAGGTTCGCGTCCAAGATCTTGCAACATCTGGCGCTGTACGCGGGCCAACTTGTTGATGACCTCAACCATGTGAACAGGAATACGAATGGTGCGAGCCTGATCCGCCATCGCACGAGTGATCGCTTGACGAATCCACCAGGTTGCATACGTGGAGAACTTATATCCCTTGGTGTAATCGAACTTTTCGACGGCGCGAATGAGACCCAGATTTCCCTCTTGAATCAGATCCAAGAAGAGCATGCCGCGACCGGTATAACGCTTTGCGAGAGAGACTACGAGGCGCAGATTAGCCTCAAGGAGGTGGTTCTTAGCGCGTCGCCCTTGTAGGACCAACTGCTCGTACTCACGCTTCAACTTCTTATCTAACTTCTTATCGTGGGCCAACTTCTCCTCGGCAAAGAGCCCAGCTTCAACTTGTAGTGAGAGTTCAACTTCCATCTCAGCATTGAGAAGAGGGACGCGACCGATCAACTTGAGATAGTCCTTAACTGGATCTGCAGTCGCTCCAGCAGTTAAAACTGTTTGCGCCGGAGCGTCATCCTCT
>CAIWWH010000135.1 GCA_903916385.1 uncultured Actinomycetes bacterium | reverse complement strand
TCTGCCCGGAGTCTTTCATGAAGTAAGCAACGAGACGATTGATCGCACCTTGAATGTAAACGTCAAAGGTGCAATGTATTTAACCCGGGCCGCGATTCCCTTTATGCTCAAAAAAGGGAGCGGTTCTATCGTCAATATGTCGAGCGTTAACGGGTTGGTATCAGAGCCATTCCTCAGTGTGTACTCCGCGTCAAAAGGCGCAATTGTGATGTTCACCCGCGGAATCGCTCTGGACTACGCCAAGCAGGGGATTCGCTGTAACGCGATCTGTCCCGGCTGGGTGGATACCCCGATCAACCATGCCCACGCAAAGATGCTTGGGGGACTCGACCACGTTTACAAAACTATCGATTCGTTCCAACCTATCGGTCGCCCGGGAACATCGCGCGAGATTGCGAACTTGGTGCTTTTTTTAGCTTCGGATGAATCGTCCTTTATGACTGGTTCGATTGTCTCAGCAGATGGTGGAATGACTGCGCAATAATTAGAGAGTGATACTCATAAAGGTATTGAATTCACTCGGTACATAATCACCAAATGGAGCAGAGGGTTGAAAGCCCAAGCCTAAGTAAAGTCTGCGAGCGGGTTCGTAAGGTGGGTGGCTTCCGGTTTCGAGGTTTACCCGAGTGAGGTTTTGGCTCCGCGCGAATTCCAGGATATGAGCCACGATCGCGGTGCCTACTCCCTTGCCGCGCGATTCCTTGGAGGTATGCATCGATTTGAGTTCAGCTTCGCCTGCGCCTAACTCTTTGAGGGCTCCAACTCCCAAAAGCAGACCATCGTCACGTGCTGCAAAGAAGGTGATCTCCGGAACGCGCAACTTTTCAACATCGAGCGCAAAAGAATGTTCGAGGGGAGTCACCTCGTGGCAGAAATCAAGATGAGTCTGTAATAGGGCTTTAACATCAGGAGTTAACGGATCTTCTTGCTCTATAACTAGCACCGTGACCTTAAATTCCTTCCAGGACTTCTCGTCCCCAGCTTTGGACGATCGGTTTCCATGTGGCAATTAGCTCCGATTCAGCAGCAGCCATCTCAGGTTGAATAGTCGCCTTACCAGAATCCTTGAAGGCGTTGTCGGCTTCCGCTTCCCACCACTTCACAATTTCGAGATCAATCTCTGGGTGGAACTGCACACCGTAACTTTTCGTGCCGAGGCGATAGATCTGATTTTCGCAGCGTTCGCTCGATGCCAAAAGCGTGGCACCATCTGGGAGAACAGTCACCTGGTCTTCATGCCATTGCGCGGCGGGTACGGATTCAAAGTTGAAGATGGAGTCCGGAATTTCAAGGCGATTGACCATGTAAACGCCGACTTCGCCTTCTGCTGCCTTCTGAACGCGACCGCCTCCAGCGACAGCAAGAAGTTGGGTGCCGAGGCAGATGGCGAAGATCGGGATGTCACGATCGATGGCGTCCTTGAGTAATGCGCGTTCTAGAGCCAACCATGGGTGCAGGTGATCTTCCGTGGCGTTCATATGGCCGCCAAGGGGAATCAACGCGGAAATACCTGCGGGAACAGTTAGCGGAACGGGTTCTCCCGCGTAGGCGCGGAGGATTCTGATTTCAAAGCCAATTTCTTCCAGCCAAAGCCCAACTAAGTGCGGGGCATCTGTCTCGTCATTTTGAATGGCGAGAATTACAGGTTTGAGTTCAACCATTCCTTAGTAGGTGGTCACCGGAC
>CAIWWH010000134.1 GCA_903916385.1 uncultured Actinomycetes bacterium | reverse complement strand
GCGATCATTGAATTTGTTCTGCTCGCCATTCCGCTACTAGTTCCACTGATCTTGTATTTGGGAGTAGTGCACCAAGAGTCCACAATCAATAGCGACCTTCATAACCTGGCTCGACAGAGTGCGCGTGCATTCATTACAAGTTCTGACGAAAGTTTCGAGTCAGCGCGGCTGCAGACCGTTCTCACTGTCTTTGAAGAGAAGGTGTTGAAGCCACACGGGATTAACGAAGTTCCGACCTTAAGTGTTGAGTGTTCTGCAACCCCTTGCCTGACCCCGGACTCTCGTGTGCGGATAACTGCCTCTCTCGTTCGTGAAAGTAGAGAGTTCAGCGGAGTGCTTAGATTCATTTCGATGCCTACCTTGAGATTTGCGGCGAGTGATGTTCAGGTTGTCGACGCATGGCGATAGCTGTTCAAAAATTTTAGCGGTCGGAAAATGACTACTACATCAAAAGGCTTGGCGGGTCGAACTTCTCGACTACTGAAGGCGGCCAGGGACGAATCAGGGAGCCTTGCAGTCTTGGTACTCACTCTCTTCCTGATCCTTCTCGTCAGTTCGCTAGCCGTTGTCGATATTTCGGATAACTTCTTGGCTAAGCGCCAGCTCATCGAAATCGGTGAGGTCGCCATCACGAGGGCTGCGCATCAAATTTCTCTTTCACGCTATTACTCTGGAAATATAGTTATGGATAATTCGATCGCCGACGGAGCACAATTTCGAATCCCCCTCGATTGCACTGAAGCGAGCAGCGCATTTCTGGAAGAGGTTGCAGCGAGCAACTTACGCGGGAGCGCGATTCAAGTTGAGTCCTGGGATTGCTCAAATGACCAAGTAACTGCCACCATCTCTGCAAAGATTCCAATCCTGATAAAACTACCCTTCGGAATCGGCTCCGATCAGACGCAGATCACCTCAACCATTGCCGCTACGTCGATTATCGGGGGCGCACGTGGTTGAGAGGCGTGACCAATCCTTGACCTGATCATTCAGGCCTGAGCCAAGCCCGCAAACCATTACTCTTACCCCATGGCAGCGCGCGAGTATTTGAATGAAGTAAAACAACTCGATGCCACCCTTGTAAGCATTGAAAAAGTGCTTGATCTTCCTAAGTTGAAGGCTGACTCCATCTCACTGGAGGCCGAGGCGAGCACCCCAGATCTCTGGGACGACCCCGAGAAGGCCCAAGTTGTAACCAGTAAGTTGTCACGGGTTCAATCGACCCTTAATCGCATTACGACCATTCGTCGCCGCCTGGAAGATGTTCCAGTGCTCCTCGAACTCGCCGAAGAAGATAACGATCAAAAAGCCCTTGTGGACGCCGGTGCTGAACTCGACGATGTCATGCGCGCCATCGGGGAGCTTGAAGTGCAGACGCTCCTGAGTGGGCAATACGATGAGCGTGACGCACTGATGACCATTCGTTCTGAGGCCGGCGGGGTAGAGGCCGCTGACTGGGCGGAGATGCTTAGTCGTATGTATCTGCGGTATTGCGAGCGCAACGCGTACAAGGTTGATGTCTTGGAAACCTCCTACGCCGAAGAGGCAGGCATCAAGTCCACTACTTTTAGAATCAGCGCCCCCTACGCCTATGGAAAACTCTCGGTAGAACAGGGAACACACCGCTTGGTCCGTATCTCTCCCTTTGATTCGCAGAGCCGCCGCCACACCTCTTTCGCGGGAGTAGAAGTGGTTCCGGTGGTCGAACAATCAGACCACATCGATATTGATGAGAAAGATATACGCGTAGACGTCTATCGCTCCTCGGGTCCGGGCGGGCAGGGTGTTAACACCACCGACTCGGCCGTGCGGATTACACATCTAGCGACCGGGATCGTGGTTTCGTGCCAGAACGAGCGCTCACAGATTCAAAATAAGGCGACTGCCATGGCCGTGCTGCAGTCAAAGTTGCTGGAGCGTCGGCGCCAGGAGGAGCGCGCTCGTATCGACGCCCTCAAGGGAGATAACTCGGGATCGTGGGGAAATCAGATGCGCTCCTACGTTCTCGCCCCCTATCAAATGGTGAAGGATCTGCGGACCGACTTTGAGGTGGGAAATCCTGCTGCCGTGTTGGATGGAGATCTGGAGGGCTTTATTGAGGCGGGAATTCGTTGGCGAATGAGCGGTAACAAAGAGGGCTGATTGATCGCTACGAAGAGAGATGGTTGATCGTTTGTAGGAGTTCCGATCAGAGCTTTGGATACTTGACCTGATGGGGTGACGGGTCCACGGATGCCGTGGTCGAGGGCCAAATCATCGTTAATTGCCCGAGTTATGCGTTTTTTCACAGCCAACCCAAGCCCAATCTCCCTTGGTTCTGCAGGAGACCTAACTAAACTGGCGGGGTAAGTTGGCCCAACCGTCCACCCTTCAGGAGTCTTTTGTGATCAAATTTGAGAACGTCACCAAGATTTACCCGAAGCAGGAGCGAGCGGCCCTTGATCGCGTCGACTTAGAGATCCTCAAGGGGGAGTTCGTCTTCTTGGTGGGACTCTCTGGCTCAGGAAAATCGACCTTCCTCCGCCTTGTTCTCCGCGAGGAGCAACCCTCAGCGGGCAACATCATTGTGGCTGGCAAGGAGCTCGGAACCCTCCCTGACCATAAAGTCCCTGAACTACGTCGCCAGGTGGGCACCGTCTTCCAAGATTTCCGCCTCTTGCCCAACAAGACCGTTTCAGAGAATGTCGCCTTCACCCTCCACGTCCTTGGGTACTCCCAAAAGGAAATTAACCGCGAGGTTCCCGAGGTCCTAGAGATGGTTGGACTGGAAGAGAAGGGCGATCGCAAGCCCAGCGAACTCTCGGGCGGTGAGCAGCAACGAGTCGCCATTGCACGTGCTTACGTCAGTCGCCCCATGATTTTGATTGCAGATGAGCCAACTGGAAATCTCGACCCGGCAACGAGCGTTGGAATTATGAAACTGCTCGATCGGATTAACCGCGATGGCACAACTGTCGTGATGGCAACCCATGATGCTGGAATTGTGGATCAGATGCGTAAGCGAGTTATCGAATTAGAGAGCGGCCATGTGATTCGCGATCAGGTTCGCGGTGTGTATGGGTATACGGGCTGATGTTGAAGCAGTAAGAAGTAAGCAGTAAGAATTGAGAAGTAATCAGTAACAAACAATTGCAAGTGGGAGGTTGAGATGCGCGCAGGTTTCGTATTTAGCGAGGTCCGAATCGGGCTGCGTAGAAATCTCACGATGACATTTGCCGTCGTAATTACTGTTGCGATCTCACTGACTCTGTTGGGCGTCGGTTTCCTTGCCAACTCCCAAGTGCGTGTGATGAAAGATTACTGGTACAACAAGATTGAAGTTTCGGTATTTCTCTGTGGATCGCTCTCACAATCGGCTTCATGTGCAGCCGGTCCTGTTACAGCTGCCCAGCGCAGCGCGATTCAGAGCGACTTGAGTTCGCTACCAGTTGTGCAGACCGTTTACTACGAATCGCAGGCGCAGGCGTATCAGCATTTCCAACAACAATTTAAGGGATCGGCGATCGCTCAAAATGTTACGCCCGATCAATTGCCTGAAAGCTTCCGCGTAAAGTTAAAGGACCCAACGCAATTTAACGTTATTGAAAGCGCCTTTGCAGGTCGGCCGGGCGTTGATACGGTGCAGGATCAGCGGCAGATTCTTGATAAGTTCTTCAAGCTTCTTGGGGTACTGCGAGATGGTGCTCTCCTCATCGGAATCGTCAGCGTTCTCACCGCTGCCTTGTTGATTAGTAATACCTTACGACTGGCGGCCTTTAGTCGGAGGCGCGAAACCGGTGTGATGAAATTGGTTGGGGCATCCTCCTTCTCTATTCAGTTGCCCTTCCTACTCGAAGGGTTGATCTCTGCCCTCTTGGGTTGGGCGGTTTCGACGGGGTTGCTTGCCGGATTTAAGGCTTTGGTCGATGCCAAGGTCGCTCCGCTCCTTAGCTTTACGCGCTTCTTCCGATGGAGCGATGTCTGGGTGGCCTCTGCAGGCCTGTTGCTAGTGGGCTTCTTAGTCTCGGCAGTGGCTTCGGTGCTTACGCTCCGCAAGTACTTAAAAGTTTGATCTACAGTTGAGTAGTAATCATGGATGAGCAGATCGTCGGGTATGGTGCGCCTTCGAACCAAAGGGAATCAGGCGACCCTGATCCGCAAGGTAGAGGGAGACAGAGCAGAAGAGTTTTTCCCTTTCTAGCTCTCCTAGTGTTGGTAGCGGCGTCAGCATATTCATCAGGGTATTTGGTAAGCGACCACCAGCACCCTCTCTCACTTGTCGATCAAGCTATCGCTCGCGTCTCGAGTGGAGACCCGCATTCACCAACAGAGATTCTCTTAGAACGTGCAGCAATTGAAGCGGTGCTAAAGACCACGAAAGATCGTTGGTCAAACTACTTCCCTCCGACAACTGCGACAGCTTTCGACTCCACCTTGCAGGGGCGGTACTCGGGAATCGGAATTTGGTTGCGACGCAATCTCCAAAATCAGTTAGAGATATCAAGCGTGCAACCCAATTCGCCAGCATCTCGCGCAGGACTTAAAGTCTCCGATCAATTACTAACTGTAGATGGCACAGATGTTTCAGATGCGACCGTTGCAGATGGCATCGCCGCTCTCCGCGGCGCTCCTAACACGACGGTTGCTCTCGGATTTCGCCGCAACGGAACGAAATTCCAAGTAAATATTTTGCGAGCTGCGATTCTGACCGGTGATGTACTCGCCTCGGAGATTGCTCCCAAGACCTTGTACATTCAAGTTTCCGCGATCTCGATGCACGCGGCGCAGGATGTATCCACTGCACTTTCCAAGTACCCGCACTCTCGTGGAATTATTTTGGATCTCCGTGACAATCCCGGAGGAGTCTTGACGGAAGCGGTAACTCTCGCTTCGGAATTTCTGAGCCCTGGTCCAGTTGTCTCCTATGATCGCAAAGGCGGAGTTCCGGAGCTGTTGGGCTCGACAAACTCCCTTCCTGAAACCGCGCCTATGGTGGTGCTTATTAATGGTTCGACTGCGAGTTCTGCAGAGATAATCGCCGGAGCTCTGCAAGATCGCAATCGTGCGGTGATTATTGGAGATCAGAGCTACGGCAAGGGAACGGTGCAAGAGATCACTTCACTGAGTGACGGATCGCAGCTTGAGATCACAGTTGGCCAGTATCACCTGCCCTCAGGTAGAGCGATTGATCAGGTAGGAATCACGCCGGATCTGAAGGTGCTAGAGAATCGTGAAATCTCGCAGGCCGTAGCGATCCTGAGTGGGTTGGTCGCTTTGGATTCGGGCAAGGTCGCGAGCGTAAAGAAGTAGCGGTCAAAGCGCACGAGGTAGCATTACTCCCTTACTCAATTTAACGACGCTGAAAGGTAGGTGATGAGATGGTCAAGGAGATCGGGCGTAAATTAATTGCGCAGAATAAGAGCGCTCGACATGACTACTTCATCGAGGATGTCTGGGAGTGCGGAATCATGCTGACCGGAACTGAGGTGAAGTCGCTTCGGGCCGGAAGGGCGTCGATTATTGATGGTTTTGCCATGATGAATCATGGGGAGTTGTGGCTGAGTAATGTCCATATTCCCGAGTACACGGAAGGCACTTGGAATAACCACACACCCCGACGAGACCGCAAGCTCTTGATGCACAAGAAAGAGATCGACAAGATCGCGGGAATCATTAAGCAGGGCGGTCTGACTTTGATCCCTCTCTCGCTCTACTTCAAGGATGGCAAGGCAAAGGTTGAACTCGCTCTGGGCAAGGGTAAGAAGGCTTACGACAAGCGCAATGATTTGAAGGAGAAAGAGGCCAATCGCGAGATGACGCGTGCGCTTTCACGCAGAACTTCTGGAAAACAGTAGGAACCCTTCATTCAATTAAGTGCTTCATTAAATAATCGCGATTTTGCCAGTTGGCGATTGCCGATTAATTGGTTTCTCCAGCTCTGCTCAATGTCCTACAATTAGCGAGCAACCTAACCCACGGGGGTGAACGGTCTCGACTTTAGATGTTGGGGCAGAGGAAGCGGGCCGAGGAAGCCGGGATGATCTCGTTAACCAATAACCCTGGCAAAACTTTAAGCGCCAGTACAACTGCCGCTGATTTCTCCCACGCTGCTTAAGCGATAGAAATCCGTTAGACCG
>CAIWWH010000133.1 GCA_903916385.1 uncultured Actinomycetes bacterium | reverse complement strand
TTTACAAGGCGAATCTTGATCGTCCCACCATATTTCTTGTGGCGGCTCTTCGCCCAGTTCGCTAGTTCATAAAAGGCAGCATGTGATTCCGGAAGGTAGGCCTGCAAAACGATGCCGGCTGTCATGGCTCCAAACTCGGCTTCGGAGAGGACCTTCTTAAAAGCTGCGACTGTTAGCGCGAGATCGCGGTACTCCTCCATATCGAGGTTGATAAAAGTTTTATTCTCTTGAGCGGCACGGTAGAGAACCCGCAAGCGCTCACAGACCTTGGCCAGGGACCCCGCGTGATCGATAGTGACCATCTGGGCGACAACAGCCGAGAGCTTTACTGAGATGTAATCAACATCGGGTCTAGCGACCATCTCCAGAATCTGTTTGAAGCGTGTATCGGCCTCGTGTTGACCTAAAACTGCCTCTCCAAGAACATTGATGTTGAGGCGAATGCCTTCCTTAGTGCGCTGCCGCAGAATCTTGGTGAGGGCAGGAGCTTCGTAGGGGAGGATCAATCCGCGCGAGAGGGCCCGAACTCTCTGATGCACAAGTGCGATCACAAACCTGGGAAGCACTGGCGAAATAGCGCGCAATTTTTTCAAACCGATGGCATTGAAGAGTCCAAATCCACGAACCGACGCCTTCTTCGCTGCACGCGAGAAGATAGCGACCGCCTCTTTGGTGGAGTGGATGCGCATTACCTCGTCGGTCAGCGTGATCGTTACCTCGATCGCTTTTGGATCTTTAAAGAGGCGAGCGAATCTCTTTCGGTTGGCCTTATCTCTGCGAGCTCGAATCGTCTCAGCGGTGTGAATGAGGTTCCGTGCTTGGGCTACCGAAGTAACAGCGGTTGCATCGATCTTGGGGTCTGTCGGAAAGGTAGGCACGTAACCATTCTTCACCGCTACGGAAAAAAATTCACCTTTACGCCACCTGCTAGCCTCGTAATTCATCTCCTCTTGTGTTGCTATTCGTCCATGAGAGCTGTGATTGTCGGTGGCGGGATCATTGGAACGATGCACGCGGTGCTCGCCGTAGAGGCCGGTTATGAAGTAGTTCACATTGAACGCGATGCTCGGCCTTTATCCGCTTCGATTAGAAATTTCGGCCTGGTATGGGTGAGCGGTCGTGCCGCTGGTCCTGAATTGGAGATTGCGCTGCGCGCTCGCCAACTCTGGGAGGAGATCGGCTCTCGGGCGGAGATTGGCTTCCGACCACAGGGTTCGCTGACGATCGCTCAAACCGAGGCGGAGTTTGAAGTGATGCGTGCGGCGGCGGTTATGCCTGATGCGCATGACCGTGGATTTCGTATCCTTGATCGAGCTCAAGTTCAGGCACATGAGCCGGTTCTGCAAGGTAAATTTGTCGGCGCACTCGAGTGCACCAAGGATGCCGCTGTCGAGCCGAGCCTCCTACTAGGCGGGCTACGCAACTACCTAGCAAGCCATGAGAAGTACACCTGGATGCCCAACTTTGAGGTCGTCGATTTTTACCACGATGAAACCGGGAACCACGTAACCGATATAAATGGTCACAAGGTTTCAGGAGAACTCATGGCGATCTGCCCCGGTTCAGCCCATCAAGGTTTCCTCTCTGAATTCCTAGATGGCGCACCACTACGCCGAGTGCATCTGCAGATGGGAGCCACCGTTCCGTTCGGCGCGACTCTCGGTCACTCGATCGCTGACGCAGATTCGATGCGCTACTACCCAGCATTTAAGGATTTGGCGCTTGATACTTTGGCCCCTCAGGAGCCGATCGCAGCGCAATACAAGATGCAATTGCTCCTCGTCCCCCGCCTGGATCACACCTTTACTATCGGCGATACCCACGAATATGAAGAGCCCTTCTCCCATGAAATTTTGGAGGCGCCCTACGACCATCTTCGCAACGTCATCTCCGCGATCTTTGGCGCGCCTGCACCAACGATCGCCCGTCGTTGGTCCGGAAATTACTCACAGTTAATTGGAGCGGATGGGGTCTATTACCGTCGTGAGCTAGCTCCCGGTGCTGTTGTTGTTACAGGCGGCGGTGGACGTGGAAATACCATCTCACCAGCGATTGCAGAGGAGACCATCAACTCATGGCCGAAATAAAGTTAGTAGTTCTAGATGTTGCAGGGACCACTGCCCAGGATGGCGGATTGGTAGTTAGGGCCTTCCAGATCGCGATGGAGCCAACAAACCCATCACAAGAGGAACTTCAAGAGATGACCGAGTATGTCCTTGCAACGATGGGCCAGCGGAAGATCGATGTATTTATGCACCTCTGCAAAGGCGATGCCGATGCGGCTTTTGAAGCACATGAGCGCTTCGTCACCTCCTATACCGATTTAGTCGCTGAAGGTGAACTCGAAGAGTTCGATGGCGTCAGTGACTTCTTCCGCGAACTACGCCAGCGCGGCATCGGTATTGGGATCACTACAGGATTTCCCCGTGAAATCCTCGATCCCATTATTTACGAATTGGGTTGGAGCGATTTGATTGATGTCTCTGTCGCTGCATCCGAGGTAGATCAAGGTCGTCCCGCTCCAGATATGATCTTTCGGACGATAGATCTCTACAACAAGGCGAACGGTTTGGAAGTTCACGCGGATGAAGTTGCAGTCGCTGGCGATACTGAATCTGATATGAAGGCTGGAGTCACGGCAGGCGCTGCGGTGGTCCTTGGCGTTACGAGTGGTGCAGGTACCGAGGAACAACTCCGCGCGAGCGGTGCAACGGATATTTCGCACACCGTTATTTCGCTTCTCACCTCTATTTAGTCTCTGGGCACGTACATTCGGTAGTTGTCGACATTAGACAGTGTTTCCAATTATTAACTTTTCGTACATCAAATCAACCTCCAAATCCCCCTTTTCTGTTAACCG
>CAIWWH010000132.1 GCA_903916385.1 uncultured Actinomycetes bacterium | reverse complement strand
GGTTTCAGAGCCTCCGAAGAGAAGGCGAGCTAGTTCTACGCGACGTCGTTGTCCACCGGATAGTCCGAGCAAGGAATCGTTGAAGATGCGCTCGGGCAGACCAAGGTTCATTGCGATAGATTCGGCCTCCGAAGAAGCTCCATACCCACCTGCAACGCTGAACTCTTGATCGACGCGGCTGTAACGCTCCATTGCAACTTCTAATTCATCCATAGATGCGGTCGCCATCGCCTCTTCGGCCTTGCGCATGCGCGTGACGATCTGATCGAGGCCGCGAGCCGAGAGAATGCGGTTGATGACGCTCTCATCCTGATCTCCGGTACGGGGATCTTGGGGGAGGTAGCCGATAGTGCCGGTTTTGAGAACTTGGCCACCTGCGGGAAGTGATTCGCCAGCCAAGACCTTTGCAAGGGTGCTCTTGCCTGCACCGTTACGACCAACGAATCCGATCCGATCACCGTGGTTGATGCGGACGGTGACATCTTTTACTAGGAGACGGGCCCCAGCTCGTAGTTCAACACTCTGGGTAGCAATCACTACCTAATCTTACTGGGGCGCTTCGTCCGCGATTACCGCTCAGAAAGGCTTGAGCACGCTGAGATACGATTGCCTCCATGGCTAACCTCGGGAATATGTATGGACCTTCCTTTACCTTTCTAGGAGTTCCGCAGTGCGATCTCGATATCCCGGAGAGTTACGCCGATGCTGATGTTGTAATCCTCGGTGCTCCGATCGACTCGGGTACTTCTCATCGCTCAGGAGCCAAGTTTGGACCGCAGGCAATTCGAGGTGGTGACTATCTGCCACACGATGCGGAACGTCCGCACTTAGCGCTACGTGTTGATGCACTCAAAGATTTGAAGGTTGTTGATGCGGGGGATTTGATGATGCCAGGTCACGACCTCGTAGCCTCACTTAAGGTTTTAGAAGAGGCCACCGAAAAGGTATCCCGCACCGGAGCATTTATTGTTGTCTTGGGAGGGGACCACTCCATCGCATCCGCAGATGTCGCTGGAATTGCAAACCATCGTGGCAAAGGCAAGATTTCCATGGTCCACTTTGATGCCCATGCCGATACAGCGGAGTCCCAATTTGGAGCTCTTGTTGGACATGGAACGCCGATGCGTCAGTTGATCAATAGTGGCGCCGTACGCGGGGATCGCTTCTTACAACTGGGTTTGCGCGGCTACTGGCCCGATGATGTCACTTTCAAGTGGATGCGCGACCAAGGAATGCGTTCATATGAGATGACTGAAATTCACAACCGGGGACTCGATGAGGTGCTTGATGAATCGTTCAAGATTCTGACCGATGAATGTGATGGAGTCTTCTTATCGGTTGACATTGATGTGGTGGATCCGGGTATGGCGCCAGGGACTGGCACGCCCGAACCTGGTGGAATGACAAGCCGAGAACTTTTGGAGACGGTGCGCCGCATCTGTCTTGAGTTACCTGTTGTCGGTATGGATGTTGTTGAAGTTGCTCCACCATTCGATACCGCTGATATCACAGCGATTCTCGCTAATCGCGTTGTCCTCGAAGCGCTGAGCGCAATCGCATTCAAGAAAACAGGTCAGACCTATGATCGCAACAAGAATGTTCTCGACCGCTAACCCTTAGAGTGTCGCGAGAATTTCGGAGATATCACCTTCAGTAGTCCATGGATTAACTATCGCAAAACGCAGTATGGGTTCACCCTTATGCGACGAGGGAACGACGAAGCCGATCTGATCGGCGAGTAACTTGTCGCTCCAGGCTTCGTAGTCGGAGGCGGTCCACCCGATACGTTTGAAGGCGACAATCGATAACTTAGGATCGCAGAGAAGTTGCAGGTTCGGGTGCTGGCGCACCAATTTTGCGGCGTGCTGCGCTATATCGAGGGTCTGCTGCATGGCGCTGGAGTATTCGCGCGTTCCATTTGCGGCGAGGCTGAACCAGAAAGGTAATCCGCGTGCGCGTCGAGTTAGATGAATGGCGTAATCCGAGGGGTTCCACTCGTTGGGATCTTCGAGAGGATCCAGGTAAGACGCGTGCTGGGTGTGTGCTCGCTTGGCAATCGCCGGATCACGATAAATAAGTGCGCAGGCATCAAAGGGTGCGAAGAGCCACTTGTGGGGATCCACGATAAATGAATCTGCACGCTCGACACCCTTAAAAAGTGGTCGAACTGAAGGAGCGCAGAGGGCAGCCAAACCATAAGCGCCATCAACGTGGAACCAAATCTCGCGCGCAATGGCGGCGGTTCCAATTCCGTCGAGGTCATCGATGATTCCTAGATTCGTGGTTCCCGCCGTCGCCACTACGGCAAAGATGCGGTGAGT
>CAIWWH010000131.1 GCA_903916385.1 uncultured Actinomycetes bacterium | reverse complement strand
GGCTGAAGCCGCGCTAAGTGGGAAGAATGCCGCGAAGTATTACATGTCAGAACAGAATTTTGTGGCCGCATACAAAGTCGAAGATTCATTCTCGTTCATCGTTAAAGGTGAACCCTTCTATGGACATCTTTACGGGGCAGGCGCTTACTTAGACCCGCGTTGCACTGATATCGCTACGGCAGATTCAAGAGTTGATGAAGATTTCAAAGTGCAAGGTGGTGGCTTTCAGTTTTGGGAGATCGAAACCAAGAACGCTCACGAACCGATCGAACTTTTATCTGATGCCGAGGAGATAGCGGCTCTGATTCGAGAACATGCGCCAGACTCTTCGGTCTTACCGGGTGATTCCGAGGAGATTTTTTGGGGTGGAATTCGAAATGAATCTAACGAATTAGTCGCCTGCGCGGTCGTGGTGAAGTGGCAATCAGGGTTTCATGTAATGGCTTCAGTAGTTACGCGCACCGCAGACCGCGGCCGAGGGTATGGGACCGCCCTCAGCAAAGGTATTGCCGCGCATGCTCATAAAATCGGTATCCCGCTCTTAGGACTTGGAGTGCGAACTGGAAACCTGGCGGCACAACGGGCATATGAAAAAGCAGGTTTCAAAATGTTAGGCGCTTTTACAAACTACTCTCGAGAGTAATTAGCGATACCTCGGGTGGTGATGCCACTCGAATCCGAGCAAATGGTGATGTGCCCATTCCTGCTGAAACATTGAGCCATGGTTCATTAGGTAACTTAGAAACACCGCGAGCACGCCAATTGGGCAGATCGCAATTGGTGGTGAGCGCTTTCGATCCCCCTGGCCAAGGTAAGCGAACCTGACCTCCGTGGGTATGACCTGCAAAGATCAGATCCAGATCATCTCGAACCATTGATTCCAAAATTCTTAAATACGGCGCGTGAGTAACACCAATCGATAAATCACAGATACCCGAAGGACCAGCGACCAGTGAATAGTCGTCCCGTTCTAGGTGGGCATCGTCAGTTCCGCGAAATTCGATAGTAGTTCCATTGATGCTCAAGGTTGCCCGCTTGTGATTGAGATCCTTCCAACCGCGAGAGGTCAATCCAGCGCGCAACTCTTCAACAGGTAGCAAGTCGCCTAGCACTCGTTTGCCGTGATCTTTCAGCAGGTAGGAGAATGGGTTCTTAACCCGTGGGGCGTAGTAATCGTTGGAGCCAAAGACGAAGACGCCAGGGATTTCGAGCAATCCGGAAAGCGCATTGAGGGCGACAGGAACTGCATCTTGAGCAGCCAGGAAGTCACCTGTGCTTACTACAAGGTCAGGCTTCAGAGCGGCGAAGCTCTTGATGTCGGAAATCTCAACCTTGCGCTTCGGAGTGAGATGCAGATCGGAGAAGTGCAGGACGCGAATGGGTGCAGACTCCGGAGGCAATACCGGAAGCGCCGCCTCGCGTAGTCGATAACTCATAGACATGAGAAGATACCCCTATGGGACTCAAAGAGATACTGCAGCACGATCTCACCGAGGCGATTCGCTCCCGTGATGAACTCAAATCCGGAACGATTCGGATGGTACTTACTGCGATCACCAACGAAGAAGTTTCAGGTAAAGAGGCGCGCACTCTTACCGAGGCAGAGATCATCACTGTTCTCTCGCGCGAGGCCAAGAAACGTCGTGAGGCAGCAGAGGCTTTCTCCGACGGTGGCCGCCCCGATCGCGCTGAGCGTGAAAAGCTCGAAGGCGAATTTATTGTCACCTACCTACCTGCCCAGCTCTCCGAGAATGAGATCAAGCAGCTTATTGCCGAGGCAATTGCCAAGACGGGTGCAAGTGGGCCTGCCGGTATGGGTCAGGTTATGAAGATTATTTCCCCCAAGATTGCAGGTAAGGCCGATGGCGGCACAGTTTCAGCGTTGGTCAAGGCCGCGCTCTCAGGAGGAAACTAATGACTAAGTTCGAATATGTAACCGTCCCTTTGCTAACACACGCAACAAAGCAGATCCTCGACAACTGGGGTTCTGAAGGGTGGGAACTCGTGCAAGTAATTCCAGCCCCTGGTGGCGGGGATAACTTGGTCGCCTACATGAAGAGAGAGGTTGCTTAAATGGATGTTCGTGCCAAGCTCGCTGAACTCGGACTCACCCTCCCAGTAGCTGCCCTTCCTGTAGCGGCATACGTCCCTGCGGTCCGTACCGGAAATCTCGTCTTCACAGCTGGCCAGCTGCCTCTCGTCGACGGCAAGATCCCTTTCACTGGAAAGGTAGATGGCGAAGTCACCCCAGAGCAGGCAAAGCAGATGGCACAGGTCTGCATCCTCAACGCGCTCGCCGCGGTAGAGCTCGTTGCCCCGGTCGATTCGATCGTCAAAGTCGTAAGAGTTGTCGGCTATGTAAATGGAGTCTCTGGATTTATCGCAGCTCCGGCCGTGGTGAACGGAGCTTCAGAGGTCTTGATCCACATCTTTGGCGATGCCAATGGCAAGCATGCCCGAAGCGCATTTGGTGTGGCCGAGCTGCCTTTGAATGCGCCGGTGGAGATTGAACTGACCGTCGAAGTTGCTTAAAGAACTTTTAACGGCCGCGCTTAGAAATCCGCTCGATATCGGTAACAAGTACAGCGCGTGGTTCTAGCTTCACCCAACCGCGCGCTGCGAAATCAGCGAGGGCCTTATTTACGGTTTCGCGAGATGCACCAACAAGTTGTGCCAACTCTTCTTGAGTTAAATCATGATTAACGTGGAGACCATCTTCCTTCTGTACTCCGAAGCGGACGCCGAGATCCATGATTGCCTTCGCTACACGTCCAGGGACATCTGCAAAGACTAGATCGGCAAGGACTTCGTTGGATTTACGAAGGCGCTGGGCAAGACGGCGCAAGAGTTCAAGTGAGGTCTGTGGGTTAGAGGTAACAAGTCCGATTACAGCATCGTGGGCGAGCGAGACCAGACGCGCATCTGTAACGGCTGTTGCCGTCGAGGTGCGTGGCTCCGGATCAAAGAGTGAGAGTTCGCCGAACATCTCGCCGGGTCCCAGAATAGAAAGTAAATTTTCGCGTCCATCGCTGCTCGTTGTTCCTAATTTGATCTTGCCGTGAACAACCACATAGAGGCGATCGCCCTCTTGACCCTCTTTGAAAAGAACCTGACCCTTATTGAGTTTAAGTGCCACCATGGATTCGCGAAGTGAGTGAGTAGCATGATCATCGAGAGCACTAAAGAGCGGCGCTTGGCGGATAATCAGATCATCTTCTTTATGGGTCACAAGCAGACCTTACAGCCAGAGCGTCAATCACTCCAACCGGTTTTAATGCGCCATCGCATAGGCTTGTACGGTGGAAGCGGAGATTGTGCAGGCGCGCAAAGAGGCGCGCGCTATCTACCGTGTTCTCAGCAGGTTCTACCCTGATGTCCACTGCGAGTTAGATTTTGAGACTCCCTTTCAGTTATTGGTGGCGACCGTTCTCTCGGCGCAGTGCACCGATAAGCGCGTCAATCAGGTGACTCCGAAACTATTTAAAAAATATGGCACTCCGCGCGCGATGGCCGCGGCGCAGATTCCCGCGATTGAGGAGATTATCCATTCCTTGGGTTTCCACCACTCCAAAGCTCAAAACCTTAAATCTCTGAGCACTCGGTTGGTCACCGAGTACAACTCGGAGGTTCCAGGGGATTTAGATGAGTTGGTGACACTCGCCGGAGTGGGACGCAAGACCGCGCATGTTGTTCTTGGACATGCCTTTGGAATACCGGGAATTACCGTAGACACTCACTTTGGTCGCCTCAGCCGCCGCTTTCATTGGAGCGAGTCGGAGGATCCTGTGCAGGTCGAGAAAGATGTAGGCCTCTTGATCAAGGAATCAGAGTGGACCAATCTCTCGCAGAGAATGATCTGGCACGGACGTCGAATCTGTCATTCCCGCAAACCGGCTTGTGGTGCCTGCCCGCTAGCCTCTCTCTGTCCCTCATACGGAATCGGCGAGGTCGATAAGATCAAGGCCTTAAAGCTCGTTAAAAGAGATGAGGACTTTCGGTGAAGAAGGCAGTACTCTCTCTATCGCTCTCTTTACTTGCGCTATCTCTTCCAACTTCTGCTCACGCCACTCAAGGTGCAGTTGTCGGCTGCTCCACCATCAAGGTAGATAGTTCGATCAAAAAAGGCATCTCGCTGCCTTGTCTCGACAATAAATCTCACGTGACCTACCAAGCTATTCGAGGACCCGTTGTGGTCAACGTATTCGGATCGTGGTGCGAGCCGTGCAATCAAGAGATTCCACACCTCCTCGATCTTCAGTCGACTCACAAAGTTTCGATGGTAGGTATCGATGTCGAAGAAGCCAATATGCAGGCAGGGAAGAACTTTGTAATCAAGAAGGGCATCACCTGGCCAGTCTTATTCGACACCACGAGCGTTACACGTGGCATTTTTGGACTAGGGGTCCCCGTGACGTGGTTTATCGATTCTCACGGGAAGGTGACTTATCGTCAGATCGGGCTCATCACATCGACCAAAGAACTTAAAGACGAGGTAAGAAAGTACTTAAAGATTAAGTTATGAAGAATTGGATAGATGTATTTTTTCTCGTTGCAGCACTCTTCTCCTTTTTTCAAGGCTATAGGGCTGGTTTGCTTGCGACGATATTTAGCGTCATTGGTTACATCGGCGGTGGCCTGCTAGCTCTCTATTTCGGACTCAACCATTTTCATAGCCATGGCGCCTCGAAGTTCATATACCTCTTTTTAGCGATCACCCTGGGCTCGGCTATCGGAGAAGCAGTGCTGAAGAGGATCGGCAGGCTCTTCCACTCGAAAATTCTCTTCGCCCCCTTCTCATGGATTGATTCGATTTTCGGAGCTCTCTTCTCTGTACTACGGACAACGGTGATGTTATTGATACTGGGTCACTTACTCCTGATAACGCCTTGGAGTTGGGTGCAGCAGATCCCGAAGAGCGAGATTTACTCAAAACTCAATGCTGAGGCTCCCGCCATCATCACCGAGATCACCAAGCGAGCAAACCTTAAAAGTCACTCATGAATCTCAGGGAAGCATCAACGCTCGCTCCTAAATTGCCTCCACGCGGAGATAATTAGTCTTCAGATTTACCGCTCTTCAGACCTTCGCCGATCAACTTCATAATATTTGGATCGGCGAGAGTTGTTGAATCTCCGACCGTGCGATTTTCAGCGACATCGCGAAGTAAGCGTCGCATAATCTTTCCACTGCGAGTTTTGGGCAGTTCTGCAACAACCAATATCTGCTTTGGCCGAGCGATAGCACCTATCTCTTTAGTAACGTGAGCTTTCAAATCTTTAATTAGCTCCTCGCCACCGACGCTAGGAATTCCACCACGCAAGATAACGAAGGCAACAATTGCTTGTCCTGTCATCGCATCATTTGCTCCCACGACTGCAGCTTCGGCAACATTAGGATGCGAGACTAAAGATGATTCAACTTCTGTGGTTGAAATACGGTGGCCAGAAATATTCATGACATCATCGACGCGACCAAGCAACCAGATTGCGCCATCGTCATCGAGCTTCGCGCCATCACCGGCAAAGTACATTCCTGCAAAGCGTGACCAGTACGTGTCGCGATAGCGCTCTGGCTCACCCCACACACCACGCAACATGGAAGGCCAAGGCTCAGTAAGAACTAGGTATCCGCCCGATCCATTTGCCACTTCACGGCCTTCATCATCTACGACCTTTGCACTGATCCCCGGTAGCGCTGCCATTGCCGAACCGGGCTTCGTCGCAGTTACTCCAGGTAGCGGTGAAATCATTAAGCCACCTGTCTCGGTCTGCCACCAGGTATCAACGATCGGGCATTGATCTCCACCAATGACTTCGCGGTACCACATCCAAGCCTCTGGGTTAATGGGTTCTCCCACCGAGCCGAGTAAGCGCAGTGAGGTTAGATCACTATCGGCAGGGTATTCATCGCCCCACTTCATCCAAGTGCGAATCAAGGTAGGCGCGGTGTAAAGAATAGAGACCTTGTACTTTTCGATGAGCTGGAAGAGTCGATGTTTGGTGGGGGTATCTGGAGTTCCCTCATACATAACTTGGGTCGCACCGTTAATCATCGGTCCATAAACAACGTAGGAGTGTCCTGTGATCCACCCGATATCGGCTGTACACCAATACACATCGCTCTCTGGCTTTAAGTCAAAAACTGCACGATGTGTAAAAGATGTCTGCGTGAGATATCCACCAGTTGTGTGGAAAATTCCCTTTGGTTTAGCCGTAGTACCTGATGTGTAAAGGATGAATAAGACGTGCTCCGAATCAAAACTCTCGGCAACGTGTTCAGCGCTCTGGCGATCGACAATTTCATGCCACCAAATGTCGCGTCCAGCGACCCACTCCACATCTTGTCCCGTGCGATTAACGACTAAGACTTTCTTAACCTTGTGATCGTTACCGGCGAGCGCTTCATCTACTACAGGTTTGAGTGGGAAGGCTGACCCTTTGCGATACCCGCCATCAGAGGTGATCACCAAGGTGGCATCGGCATCGAGGATTCGACTCTTCAGGGCTTCGGCGCTGAAGCCACCGAAGACAACAGAGTGAGCAGCACCGATTCGGGCACAGGCCAACATTGCAACCGCCGCCTCCGGAATCATCGGCATATAGATTGCGACGCGATCGCCCGTCGTGACACCTAACTCGAGCAGCGCATTCGCGGCCTTCTTAACGTCGTGGAGCATCTGGGCGTAAGTGATCGTTCGGGTATCACCCGGTTCGCCCTCAAAGTAAAAAGCGACTCGCTCCCCACGTCCTTCTAGGACGTGGCGATCTAGGCAGTTGTACGAGGCATTGAGCTTTCCACCGAGGAACCACTTGGCATCCGGGACGTTCCACTCCAACGTGAGATCCCACCGCCTCTCCCAATGCAGGTACTCGGCTTGGCGCTCCCAGAAGGCGAGGCGATCGGTGGCAGCCTCTTCGTAAAGCTCAGCCTGCGCGTTGGCCTGCGCGACAAAGGCGGCAGATGGGGGAAATGTCCGATTTTCGTGGGAGAGATTCTCCAATGAACTCATGTAAGCGAGGTTACCTCTGCCTCTCTCACCCTACAAGCATTGCGAGAGAGAAAAGAGCGGCGAAGAAAACTGTATCTTTCCTGTGATTTAGCCCACATTTTCCTTACGCCCAGGAGCATAATTTATGTGGACCATCAGAGTAGATGGTTGCAGGTTGTCCCATAAGGAGTATCAGCTATGGCAAGTAATCACATGCTCGCCAATCCAGCGCCATTAGGTTTCGCCGCTTTCGGTATCACCAACTTCTTGCTTGGTAGTCAAAATGCTGGGTTATGGCATAACGCCGGTGGCTCCGCAATGATTGGAACGGCGCTCGCCTTCGGCGGAGCTATCGGACTTCTCGTCAGCATCATGGAATTTCTCCGCGGAGATGCGATTGGAGCCACCTTCTTCGGCTCCTTTGGAGCGTTCTGGCTCTCCCTCTTTTACTTCGTCACCCACCCCGCAACACAAGCGCCTGGTGCGCTTGGGGTACTCATCCTCGGCTTTGCCGTCGCAAACTTCATCTTCTGGATGGCGGTAATGAAGAGGAGCATCCAGCACAATCTCTTTGGAGCTCTCCTGACAATCACCTTGATCCTGCTCTCGTATGGCAATTGGGCAGGTGGCCACTCCGGCGCAGTCAAGACCGGCGGCTGGTTTGGATTGGCAACGGCGCTGGTCGCTCTCTATATGGGTGCAAAAGCGCTCATCAATGAGGAGTACGGCAGCGCACTTCTTCCCTAATTAATTGCAAAATCACTATCCACAGCGGGGCCACCTTCACAGTCGCGAGGGTGGCCCCGCTCTTTGATCTGCAGCCTCTCGTAATTTTGCCCTCCTAACACGCTCGCCGCCGCAGAGATCTGAGGCGGCGCATAACAAAGGGGGCACCGTGTTTTCATTACTTAATGGCGCATTTAAGGTCATCGCGCATCTTCACACGCTCGAGGTGGCAGGACGTTGGCTGCTCAAAGGGGGACATGCCTTAATGCACTCCAACTTCGGACTTCTTGGGATAGATCGATTATTGAGCCATTTCGGAATCAATTAGGGGGCACAGCCCGTTAGGTTTTCCAATCCGCCCTGAAATGTGGTGGGATTAGCCGTAAGCAAGACAGCCTGACCCAGCGTTGAGCCAGCGGCGTCCTCTTACAGCCGTCCTTAACCTCAACAGGGAGAACTTTAAAGATGCCAATCGCAACCCCGGAAATTTATGCCCAAATGTTGGACCGCGCGAAGGCAGGCTCCTTCGCCTACCCAGCGATCAACGTCTCCTCTTCACAGACTCTGATCGGTGCAATCCGTGGATTTGCAGAGGCGCAGTCAGATGGAATCATCCAAATCTCTTGGGGCGGAGCGGAATACCTCTCAGGTTCAACCGTAAAGAACATGGTCGATGGCGCAGTGGCGCTCGCCGAGTTCGCACATATTGTTGCTAAGAACTACAACGTCAATATCGGAATCCACACCGATCACTGCCCAGCCGAAAAGCTCGATGGCTTTATGCGTCCACTTTTGGCCTTTGGTGCAGATCGCATCAACTCTGGAAAAGCTCCACTCTTCAACTCACATATGTGGGATGGCTCGGCAGTTTCTATGCCTGAGAACATGACCATTGCGAAGGAACTGCTTGAGAAGTCCAAGGCGGCTCGCACCATTCTTGAAATCGAAATCGGTGTAGTTGGTGGCGAAGAGGATGGCATCGAAGCAAAGCACGATGCGAAGTTGTACTCGACTCCTGAAGATGCCTTGATGACCATCGATACCCTTGGCAACGATCCTCATGCCCGCTATATGGTTGCAGCAACATTCGGAAATGTGCATGGCGTTTACAAACCTGGCAACGTTGTCCTACAACCAAAGATTCTGCAGACGCTGCAAGATGCTGTTGCAGCAAAGTTGGGTCTTCCTGCCGGTTCTAAGCCAATGGATCTTGTCTTCCACGGCGGCTCTGGCTCACTTCTCTCTGAGATCCGTGAATCTCTTGACTACGGTGTTGTAAAGATGAATATCGATACCGATACTCAATATGCGTTTACTCGCCCTGTTGTAGATCACGTCTTCAAGAATTACGACGGAGTATTAAAGATTGATGGCGAAGTCGGAAATAAGAAGGCATACGATCCACGTGCTTGGGGTAAGGCCGCAGAGGCTGGCCTCGCAAAGCGCGTTGTTGAGGCTTGCGAAGATCTTCGCTCAACTGGAACCTCACTCAATAAGTAGTTTTCTTCCACGCACTATCTCTCAAGAAGGTTAGGAAAAAATGCCTGCTCTAGTACTGCTCGGCGCCCAGTGGGGCGATGAAGGTAAGGGTAAGGCGACCGATATCTTGGGAGATCGCGTTGATTATGTTGTGCGCTACCAAGGCGGCAATAACGCTGGACACACTGTTGTCATAGGCGATCAAAAGTACGCTCTTCACCTTCTGCCATCAGGAATCTTAAGTCCCAATGTCGTGCCGGTTATCGGTAACGGAGTCGTGATCGATCCGTCAGTTCTTCTTGAAGAGATTCGCGGTTTAAATGAGCGCGGTATCGATACATCGAAGCTAAAGATCAGTACAAACGCTCATTTGATCACTCCTTATCACCGCACCATCGACAAGGTATCGGAGCGTTTCCTTGGAAACTCAAAGATCGGTACAACGGGTCGCGGAATCGGTCCTGCCTACGCCGACAAGATCAATCGCATCGGCATACGCGTGCAGGACCTCTTTGATCCATCGATATTGCGCCAAAAGATTGAAGCAGCGCTTCGCGACAAGAACCAAGTTCTGATTAAGGTATTTAATCGCAAGGGTATCGAGGTCGAAGAAGTCCTCCAGGAGTATCTTGGATATGCAGATATCTTGCGCCCATATGTCACCGACACCGTGCTCCTTCTCGATCAAGCACTGAAGGCTGGCAAGAATGTACTGCTTGAAGGTTCGCAGGGAACTCTGCTCGATGTCGATCATGGAACGTATCCCTTTGTTACATCTTCCAACCCAACTGCGGGAGGTGCGTGTACGGGTTCGGGAATTGGCCCTACAAAGATCACGCGCGTGATCGGAATCGTTAAGGCCTACACCACTCGCGTCGGCTCTGGACCATTTCCAACTGAACTCTTCGATGAAGATGGCGAGAAATTGCGGACTATCGGCGGCGAAATTGGAGTTACGACTGGGCGTGCGCGGCGCTGTGGTTGGTACGACGCGCCAATCGCGCGTTATGCGGTTCGCGTGAATGGATTAACAGATTTCTTCCTTACCAAACTCGATGTCTTAACTGGTTGGGAGCAGATTCCGGTCTGCGTGGCCTACGAGATTGATGGCAAGCGCGTGGAAGAACTGCCATCATCGCAATCAGATTTTCACCACGCAAAACCAATCTACGAATATCTGCCAGGTTGGAGCGAGGATATTTCCAGGGCACGAAAGTTGGAAGATCTTCCTGCAAATGCGCGTGCTTACATAAAATTCTTGGAGGAGATCTCTGGGGCTCCGATGAGCGCCATTGGAGTGGGTCCAGGACGCGATGAAACGATCGTCGTGAAGGATTTCATTTGAAGGTTCTTCTGATTGGATCGGGCGGACGCGAACATGCTCTCGCGCAAGCGTTACGACGCGATCCACAATTGGAAGAGTTACACGCAGCGCCCGGTAATCCCGGAATCGCAGAGTTCGCAATCCTGCACGCGGTAGATACCGACGATAACTCAGCGCTTGTTGCACTCGCGCGCGATTTATCTATTGATCTTGTCGTCATCGGCCCCGAAAAACCCCTTGTCAATGGCCTCGCCGATGCGCTGCGCAAAGCGGGCATCGCAACCTTCGGTCCAAGCGCCATGGCAGCTTCATTGGAGGGCTCGAAAGATTTTGCAAAACAGGTGATGCGAGATGCTGGAGTTCCTACTGCCCGCAGCTTCACCTGCACAACAAAATCTGAGATGGAGGCAGCGCTCGACGCCTTCGGAGCACCCTATGTTGTTAAACACGATGGTTTG
>CAIWWH010000130.1 GCA_903916385.1 uncultured Actinomycetes bacterium | reverse complement strand
TGACGAGATCCTCTCTGGTCTCAAGGTCGGTCAAGTCGTTGCTCTTCCATCAGTCGTAAGTAGCTCTTCATCGCTCAGCGGCGTTCCTTCTGTCCTTGGAGGTGCCGGGATTGGCATCACCGGCGGTGGGGGACGTGGCGCAGGCGGAGGCGGTGGATTCGGTGGTTGATAAGCAACCGGTTATCGAGGTCCGTGACGCCGTCAAGCGTTACGGCGTCGGTGACGCATCGATCTTCGCCCTTGATGGCGTCAGCCTGACCATTGAAGCTGGGGAGTACGTCGCCATCATGGGACCATCGGGCTCTGGTAAATCGACCCTGATGAACATCCTTGGCGCGCTCGACATCATGACGAGCGGGAAGTACTTCCTCGATGGGATTGAGATCTCTTCAATGGATGAGAACCATCTCTCGATCGTGCGTGGCAGAAAGATCGGATTTATCTTCCAGTCCTTCAATCTGATCCCACGCACTACCGCGCTTGCCAATGTCGAACTACCTATGGCCTATCAAGGCATTAAACCCAAAGAACGTCGCGCGCGAGCAATGGTCGCGCTGGACGTAGTAGGGCTAGGAGACCGCATCAATCACGAGCCCACAGAGCTATCGGGTGGTCAGCAGCAACGCGTCGCAGTGGCGCGTGCGCTGGCAACTCGCCCCGCTCTCTTGCTCGCCGATGAACCGACTGGCGCACTTGATTCCAAATCAACTGCTGATTTATTGGATCTCTTTGATCAAATCAATGCCGCCGGTCGAACCGTAGTGGTCATCACTCACGAAGATGATGTTGCTCACCGCGCCAAGCGAATTATTCGAATGCGCGATGGCAAGATCATCAGCGATAAACTCAATGAGGAGCGCGTCGCATGAGTGTCTTTGAAATCATTCGTTTTGCAATACGCGGACTCTTTACCAACCGGTTGCGCACAGCGTTAACCACACTGGGCATCATGATTGGTGTTGCATCTGTCATTATCTTGCTAGCAGTAGGTAACGGTTCCAGTAAGGCGATCCAAGCTTCCCTTGATCGTCTCGGGACCAACTCACTTCAGGTTCGTTCTGGCGGTGGAGGATTTGGTCCACGCGCGAGAGCCAGCGCCAGTTCGCAGAAGCCACTAACGATTCTCGACACGGTTGCACTGGCTGATAAGACGCAAGCGCCTGATATTAAGCAGGTCGCTCCAATTGTTTCAACAAATGGCACCTGCGTTGTGGGAGCCAACACTTCAACTCCTTCAACCTTCTATGGCACCTGGCCGGCTTACTACGAAGCTAGCAATACATCCATCCAAAAGGGCAGCTACTTCACCAACGACGATGTCACCAACGCCAGGCGTGTTGCTCTCATTGGCCAGACCACCGCGACCGCGCTCTTTGGGACTTCAAACCCCATTGGGCAGACGATGCGATGTTCAGGTATCGAATTTACGGTTATCGGTCTGACCTCGGTGAAGGGTGCCTCAGGTTTCCAAGATGGTGACAGTCTGGTCTTGATCCCAATCACCACAATGGAGAACACCATAACCGGCAATCAAGCGCTCTCGAGCATCCTTGTTGAAGCCACCAAGTCAACAACGACCACAGCTGCGCAGAGCGAGCTAACAACGATCTTGGACGCACGTCATGGAATCACCGGACGTAAGACCGCAGACTTCAGCGTCTTTAACCAGGCTTCTTTGCTCACGACGGCTTCGACAAGTTCGCAGACCTTCACAACGCTGCTCGGCATGGTCGCTGCAATCTCGCTTCTAGTCGGTGGAATCGGTATCACCAACATCATGTTGGTAACTGTTATCGAGCGGACCCGCGAAATCGGCATCCGCAAAGCAATCGGTGCCCCGAAGGCCGCAATCCTGACCCAATTCTTAATTGAAGCAACGATATTGTCGCTCTTAGGTGGGGCCTTAGGAGTGGTCGCCGGCCTCATCGGAAGCCACTTCACGATCGCCGGCACCAAGCCAGTCATCGTTCCTGCATCTGTCTTCTTGGCCTTCGGAGTAAGCATCTTGATCGGTGTCTTCTTCGGTGGCTATCCAGCATCACGCGCCGCATCACTACGACCAATCGAGGCACTCCGTTATGAATGATGAACTAAACCCCGACGCACCTAAGTTCGATCTCTTCGCAACTGAGGTTGAAGACAATCTCAAGGAGGAGCTCGCTAAGGGCACATTCCAATGGACAAACAAGTACACCAAAGTGCTCGGTATTGCCTTCGTGATCGTTGGCTTGCTCTCGGTCGGTACTTGGTACGGGCACTACGAGGCGACTAAATCAACAAGTACATCGGCCGCAGCGGGTTTTGCTTCTCTTCGCGCCGCTTTCGGCGGAGGTGCTGGTCTTGGGACAGGGACAGGTGCCGCCGCCGCAGCAGGGGGCTTTGGTGGATTTGGCGGTGGTGGAACTCGCATCACTGGAACGATCAAATCCGTTAAAGGTTCTACGGTAACCATCACTTTGGATGATCCGACTCAGGCATCGTCTCTCGTATCAGGTGACGCAGCGCGCGTAACTGATACTGGTGCTGCTGCAGCCGGAGCATCTACCGGAACAACGCCAGCGGGTGGCGCTGCCAGTTCAGGAGGAACAACCACATCGGGTGGAACAACTGCAACTGTTCCAGCGCCAGCGCCATCGTCCGGAGCAAGTGCAGGAACAGGTCGCCGCGCAGGTGGAGCCTTCTCTAACCCACAATTAACTGCTTGTCTCAAGAAGGCCGGAATTACTCTCACAGCAGGAGCGCGTCCTAACTTCCAGGATCCGACAACAGCGCAAGCGCTACAAACCTGCTTTACGCAACTTGGGATCACTCCCGGCGGTGGCTTTGGCGGTGGCGCTCCTGGAGGGGGAGCTCCAGCACCTGCAGCCACAAAGTAGCGGGGAGGCCTCAGTTTTTAGAACTTCTCTTTTCGAAGTAAGAAAGTAGTAGTTCTTGAGCCTGGGGCTTCAACGTCTCTTGCGCATAAACCTGATCAAATAGCTCTTCGACTTCTTCCACGGAGTTGATATCAGTCAATTCCAACAGTTCG
>CAIWWH010000129.1 GCA_903916385.1 uncultured Actinomycetes bacterium | reverse complement strand
GAGTCGCAGGTACGCACCCGTCCATGCAGAGTTACCACCGCGCTGATGCCTGGGAGCTCGTTCAAGAACTGCAATCCTCAATGAGTTGCCCTCAACTGACCCTGCAGCACTTGCAGCAGCTGCAAGACCAGAGGAGCCGCATCCAATTACAACAATGTCGAACGCTTCATTCGAGATGGACATCAGTACTCCAATTCTATCTATGAAGAAGTGAGCCCGCTTCACATCAGACCTTGTTAATTAATTACAACAGGACACTAGAGATTCAATCACTTGACTCACCAACAGTCAAGTGATTGTCAGACAATCTTGCAGAATTGTCATATTGAGGCTTATCGCTTAATAAAGCTGTCTGCAGAAGATACCGTTGAAAATAATGGGAAAAGCTTCTCAATTGCAAATGTGTGCATTTCAGGCTGGAATGAAGCGCAACAGTCTTCAAGGACGGTCACCTTAAAACCTAAGTCAGTTGCGTGACGCGCGGTTGATTCAACGACCAAATTTGTCGCTATGCCGGCAAGAAAAAGTTCTGAAATTCCTCTGCCTGACAACATTGGATGGAGTGGTGTACCAACAAATGCGTCTACTCCGCCTTTGGTAATAATCGCTTCGCTTTGAAGTGGCATAAGTGGTGCAACAAATTCTGCCTCTGGCGAGCCAACCAGCATTGCGCGCTCATTTTTATAGACATCAAATCGAGCCGAGCGGTTAGTTCGTAGTTCATAACTTGGATCGAATGCGAGTCGAACATGAATTACTGACATTTGTGATTGTCGGGCAAAATCAAGAGCTTTTTTTGTGTTTGCGATGACTCCGCGCTCGGCAACTTGTGCAGCTAATGCAGCTTGTCGAAGGAGAGGTGGCTCACCACAGAGTGCCTCCTGAAAGTCAAGCAGTAATAGTGCGGTCGTCATTTAAGATCCCTTAGAAGTTTGTAATGTTACGCAACTGTCTACCACGCTGACCAACCACCATCAACATAAATAATTTGTCCTGTTATGTAATTTGACGCTTGCGTTGCAAGAAGCACCAATGGGCCATCAAGATCAACTTCGGGATCGCCCAGCCTTCCCAACATAGTTCGATCGCTAAACCACTTCAACGTATCTGGAGAATCCTTGAGCGGAGCAGTCATCTGAGTTGGATAAAAGACGCCGAGCGCTAGACAATTGACTGTCACCCCACTCGCCCCTAATTCACTTGCGACAGACCTTGTTAAATTTCCAATTCCGGCCTTTGAGGCGTAGTAGGCGGACTCCGGTACTGGGCCAACTCGCTCTGCATAGACACTCGAAAAATTAATAATTTTTCCACTACCCACAGGACCCATTGCTTTGGCAGCGGCTCTGTTGAGCAGCCAAGTTCCGGTTAAATTGACATCAATTACTCGTTGCCACTCTTCAAGTGATGTATCTACCAACCCCTTTCGGAGCATTATTCCTGCCAAATTGACAAAAACATCAAGAGGTTGGCTCACCGTAGCGTGCTCAAATGTTTTCGTGACATCTTGTTCTTTTGTTACGTCGCATAACAAAATTTCTACATCCACACCTTGGCTGCGAAGGTCATTCGCAATTTTATTTAGCACCTGAGCCTCACTAGGATGATCAGAAATAAATATTTTTGCACCGAGACGAGCAAGAACTCGAGCGCTTCGATTACCGAGAGTCCCCGCCGCACCGGTAATTAGTGCACTTCTTCCATTTAGCGAGAACAATGTATCAATCATGTTGATACAGTAGCCAAGAATTAGATGACAAAACTAAATTAATCCTTTGATTCAATGGCTAAATTAAGATTAATGATTATTCAAAGGCTAAAAAACCCAATGCGGAGAATCAATGCTTTTACTTTTGGGCTTATAGCAACCGTAGCGCTATTGCTTTCCCTCCTCTCAGTAACAAATTCAAGTGCATCTGTGCAAACTTGGAGAGTCGTTTCAATTCCAGGAGATCATGACGCAATCATAGGCGTGAGTTGCTATTCGGCTGTTAATTGCGTTGGAGTCAGTGAATTTTCTGGCCAAATAAGTATTTCCAATACATCGGGAAATACTTGGACAGAAATTCAT
>CAIWWH010000128.1 GCA_903916385.1 uncultured Actinomycetes bacterium | reverse complement strand
TAGAACTCCTACGAACATCGTGGCAAACTCAAGATTTGGGCTCATCCAGGTCGCAAAGAGGTTGCGAGCCTTTCCATGGCGCTCGGACTCTTTAATTGCTTCGATCCCACCTGGTTCAAGGGCGAGGACTTTATCCCCGTATTCCCCTTCGCGTATTTCTAGATTAGACATGAGTCATCTCTCCTAATTTTGTTATCGAGGGTGGTTGCGACCCCGTATGAAATGACGGCTCACAGACCGAGGGAATGGCGAAACCGTATACGGGAAAGGGAGGGAAGTTAAGCCCACACTCAGGCAAATTTCATTTAAAGTGTGCCTATAGGCTCCCTTTGGCCGAAGAATTGGGGATTCATGGAGGATCAAGGCTTTCTAGAATATGCCATCGCAGCCGCTCGCCAAGGGGCCTCTGAAGGCGGAGTACCGATCGGAGGGGCACTGGTAGTCGATGGGAAGGTCCTCGGCACTGGGTACAACAAGCGGGTCCAACAGGGCAGCGCGATTCGCCACGGAGAAACCGATTGCCTCGAGAACATTGGGCGCTTGCCCGCTAGCGTCTATGCCAAAGCCACGATGTACACGACCCTCTCCCCCTGTCATATGTGTAGCGGAGCGATCCTTCTCTATGGAATCCCGCGGGTGGTGCTCGGCGAGAACGAGACCTTTATGGGGGCCGAGGATCTACTTCGCTCGCATGGCGTTGAAGTAATTAATCTCAACTCGCAAGAGTGCAAGGATCTGATGTCGAAGTTCATTGCCCAAAAGCCAGATGTATGGAATGAAGATATCGGCGAAGAATGATGCAACCGATCACACATACCGTCTGGAGCCAATGGCCGGATCTCGTCGTACCCGAAGGATTCACTAAATTATCTCCGGTAGATTTTCCGCTTGATAGCTCCGATCTTTCGAACATCACCATCTACGTGCAGCCATATATGACACGGAATGAAACCCTCGACCCCATTCATTCCATGGCAAATCTACAACTTTTGCAAGTTCCTAACGCCGGCTACGAGAGTGCAATTCCTTATATGCGAGATGGAATGCTGCTCTGTAATGCAAAGGGAGTACACAATGCGTCGACTGCGGAGTTAGCCGTGGGAATGGCGATTGCAGTGAAACGTGGTTTTCCAGATTTTATCCGTCTGCAAGATCGCGCCATCTGGAGCCACGAACGGATGGGGTCATTAAACGATAGCAATATCGGAATTATTGGGGCCGGCTCAATCGGACAGACCTTAGTTTCTTATTTGAAGCCATATGAAGTTGAGATTACGACCTTCTCACGATCTGGTGGTGCGGGTTCTCACACGATGGATCGACTCGATGAATTACTTCCAACCTTCGACATAATCTTTCTGATTCTGCCTTTAAATGATCAAAGTGAACACCTCTTTGATGCTCGCAGACTTGCTCTCTTAAAAGATCGCGCAATCTTGGTAAATGTCGCGCGCGGAAAGATCATCGATACCAATGCTCTGGTCGCTGAATTAAGCACGGGAAGAATTAGCGCCGCTCTTGATGTGACTGACCCCGAACCACTTCCAGCAGACCACCCGCTTTGGGGATTTAAGAATGTGATGATCACGCCTCACGTCGGCGGCGATTCAGCGGCCTTCGAAAAGAGGGGGAAGCGCTTTATTGAGAATCAGTTGCAACGAATAGCAGATGGTTTAGAACCACTCAATATCATTGATTGGCAAGTGCTATAGGTAGCGCTGCATCTCAGAAGCAATAACGTCCTCACCTAGAATCCCCGAGTTGAAGAGGTCTTCGACAATCCGTTCGCGCTCTTGCGCAGATTTGTTCTGACTGATCTTTGACTTCGCTTCAACCTTTGTAATGTGCAGAATCACAGCGATGATCCCTTTAAGTTGCAGCTCGAAGTAGTGAGGATCAGACTCCTCTGCGAGCCAGGGTTCGGCTCGAGTGGATTCGTGTTGAGCGGTGAGATTGGTGACGATCTTACGAAGTAGTTCAATGTCTTCGCTGATCTCAACTGTTCCGCTCAGGTGCACCGATTGATAATTCCACGTGGGTACAACTTTGTGATCGGTCTCCTTGTTGGAGTAGTTCGAGGGCGATATGTATGCCTGTGCACCATGAAGAATCGCCAGCCCGTGAGTTCCCGGCGTGATTGACTTCCATTGTTCGTTGCCGCGCGCCATATGCATGATCAAGCGTCCGTAACTTGGACCTTCAGGGTTCGCCTCTTCCCAGACCATAGGCATCAAGGTAGCTATGGGCAGACCTGTAGGGCTCACGGTCACTAAATCGGCGGCACGAACCGCAGCCACAAAACCGACTATCTCTTCCCAGTCATCTACCTTGTTAATGGGAGGGATGTACATGCCCTTATCCTAAGTCACGCTGTCTCTTCGACAAACTGCCAATCGATGACGTAATGATTAAGTGGAGCCCAACGCATCGTTCCGGTTCCTACAGCCATAAAAGTTGTGATCTTGACGGTGCGCTTTTGACCCTTGCTTAAATAGAAGGAGGTGCTGCCGTCGTCAAAGTGGATCGGTCTGATGAGGGTGTCATTGCCATCGAGAATTCCAAGGTCGTGAACGCTGATCAAGGTTTTTCCTGACTGCTGCTGAAAGGTGAATGTGAAGGTGCCCGGAAGAGCATCCGCCGACACTTGGGGAATCACAGGTCCAAGGACACTCACTCGAGTTCTTCCGGTCTTTAGTGTTACATCAATGTTATCTCCAGGAATAGCGACCACAGGATGGGATTGCGATGCCTCGAGCAGTTGGTGGATTGCGGGAGTGGGGATCGGTGAAACGGCGAAGGCGCCGGCCGGGGCTGTAGCCCCAACCAGCGCGATCGCTATAGAAACCGCTAGGCGGCCTCGAGTTTTATTGATTATTGAATACATCGCTTCCGAATGCCTTCAGGCCAGGTTGAGCAGCAAAGCCGAGGTGGCCCTTGCCGTCGAGTCCTGGAGATGCCTTTGCCACCGCGAAGAGATCTTCGAGTGAGCGTAGGAAGCTGTAGTGGTTGTAGAAGGTGGTATCTGTAGTTCCTGGCTTGTTGAACTTAGAGATCAAGACCATTCCCACATCTCCGCCACCAAGGGTTGCATGAGTGGCATCAAACATTGGGTCGGTAGCGGTCGTCCGAGCGCTCAATGTAATTCCACTTACGGGACCAGTTGGAACCGCTGGTTGTCCATTCACGAGCAACTGGAATGAACCACTTACTACGCAAGCGTTTGGACAGGTTGATGTTCCGGTCTTTGGCAATGATGCCCAACTTGGAAGATCGTAAACAGTTCCGACAGTCGCACCCGCTGGGATGTTATTTCCAGATACTGCGCGGCCCTCATCATAGGCCTGGATGGAGTTATCAGTGATGTAAGAAGAACTTCCATCTGCTGAAGCAGTCGCATCGGTACGTGGACCTGGAACTGGTGAAGCACCGCCCATGACAATTCCTGGAATTGTTGAATCGCGATCAACGAAAGCGTTATCTCCAGGTCCTGGGTACAACTGGTTTCCAGATGCATCCGTCTTCACGATGGCATTTGGACCTGTTGGCTCAGTGTTGACGTTGACGCCGTTGATGTTCTCGCCGGCAGAGTCCGCAGCGAGTGAGGCGGCAACTGAAACAGGTGTAGCGGAGTTCTGGAAGCTGTTTCCTGTGAAGGTATAGGCAGGGAAGCCCTCATCGAAGGAGACAATGATCAGCCCGTTATCTTTGTATGCAGCCGATGCTTGGATCTCAGGGATGATGTGCTCCAAGAAGAGATCGCCCGCATACAAACCACCGGTGTAGTTAAGTGGTGCTGCAGGAGTATTTGCATCGACCCAACCGCCTGAAAGGTTGTTGCCGTAGCAAACAGCATCGTGCGCATCTGAGCAGTTATTTGGTGAGATCCAAGAGAAAGCGGGAGTGGTGCTCTCGCTCTTGAGATCTGCTGCCAGGCCATTGGCTGGATCAAAGAGGCTAGCCGAATGCTTTGAATCGCAGTAAGTGGCTGCATTGTCGATAATTGAGTGGAACCAAGGCAATGGGAAGTGCTTAGCTACGTACTGATCGGTTGCATTTGCTCCGCCAGGGTTAGCAACTGGTGAATTCGTAGGATCAGTGCCAGGGGCTCCGCAAGCCGTAACAGAGTGCGGTGCACCAGTTGCATCTGGGTTTCCAAGATCTTGAGCGTATGCCTTCCAGCTAACGTTCGCGGCACTCAATTGGTTGAAGATGGTCTGCACTGATGATGGGTATACAGAACCTTGCAAGGTGTAAGGATCTCCGGCAGCCTTAAATTGGCCGTAGTTTGGGTCGCTCTTATCGGTGATAACTGCACCTGCAGCGTCCTTATAGGTTGGGCTATCAATTTGTTGATCGTAGAGCGGAGCCTGTCCTGAGACCAGAGCCGTGTAGTTGTCCTGGCTGTAATGACCGGTTCCATAATAGTTTGTTAACAAAGTGCCTTGTGAAGGCAATGTCTTCCAAAGATAGGTGTTGTTGTTAAGTCCTGTGAATGTAGCGTCGTAGGACTTATTCTCCATGATGATGTACCAGATGTGCTTTACCTGAGGCAGTGAGTAGGCGACTGGCTTTGGAGCGGGCTTGGCAGCGGCAACCTTGGTTGAAGCGGTTGCAGTAGTGGTTACAGATGACACACTGAAGAGCAGTGATCCTGCAACCAGAACTGTGAGTGCAACGCGCGAGCGCTTGCTCGAGGCGTGTGAAATTGTGCGTACAGAATTCATGAACTTTGTCATGAGTGAACCCAACTCAGAGAATGTGGAGCGGGACTTACGCGCAAGTGAACGCGAGCATAACCTTCCCTGAATGCTGAACTCTTCTCGGTAAACTGGTCGGATGGAAGATGTCCTGCGAAACCCCTCGGTACAGCGCATTATGATCGAGTTGCGCGAGCGCAAGATTAAAGGTGAAGTAAAGATTCTGAGTGAGAGCGCGAGATCTGCCGCTGAGGCAGCCGCCGCGCTTGGAATTGAGAAGGGACAGATCGCATCCTCGATCGTCTTCAAACTTCCTGATG
>CAIWWH010000127.1 GCA_903916385.1 uncultured Actinomycetes bacterium | reverse complement strand
GAAATTGAGGTTCTTCTCGTTCATCGCCCGCGCTACGACGATTGGTCGCTCCCAAAAGGGAAACTCGAAGAGGGCGAAGCGCTGATCTCCTGCGCCTACCGCGAGATTTTGGAAGAGACTGGCCTGAGCATCAAACTCGGACCATACGTAGACTCCGTTGAGTACTACGTACCAGATGGGCTCAAGCGCGTAGATTATTGGAGCGCTTCACTGATCGAGGATAAGAGTGCATTTCACCCAAACGAAGAGGTCGATCAGATCATCTGGTTGGATCCGCAATCTGCTGCCTTTCGCGCAACCCGCGAGACAGATAAATACATCCTGGAACGCTTTGAACAGACCCCCTATGACTCATCAGCCCTGATTATGTTGCGCCATGCTAAGGCCCTTGAGCGCATCGAATGGCAGGGAGAAGATGAGGACCGCCCTTTGCAGCTCGTTGGACAGTTGCAGGCCAAGCGGATGCTCTCGCTCTATCAAGTATTTGGTTTAGAAGAGATCCATACATCAGATGCAGTCCGGTGTTTAGATACCGTCGCACAGATGGCAAAGTCGTTACAGATCACGCCAACGATTACTAATGCGGTGAGCGAGTACACCTACAAGAAGAATAAAGATAAGGCGATCGAATACGCCAAAGAGTTGATAAAGAAGAATCGTCAAGTCATCTTGTGTAGCCATAATCCGGTTTTGCCAAGGATGATGGAGAAGTTAACGAAGAAGATTGATTTCGATTATCCAGATAACAAATTGCTTCCTGGCGAAGCATGGGTTCTTTTTCACGACAAGAAGGAAGTACTACAGATCGATCGGATCGCTGCGCCTAACGTTTAACCTTTCTCCATCCAATCCATGTAGCGCAGCACAATTCCCTCTCGTAGCGCCCAAGGGCAAATCTCTAGCTCACGGAGATCAAGGTTGCGCATCACGCTCTCAGTGACATAAGCACCAGCAACAATCTGCTTAGCTCGGTTAGAAGACACTCCGGGCAACTTGGTTCGCTCTTCATGAGTCATGTCGGCTAAGCGCGTTGCAATCTTACGGAGTACATCGAACCTAATGACATCCCCGCTGGTATCGAACCAATCACCGCTGAGTCGCGCCAAGGTACGCAGCGTCTTACTGGTAGCGATCGAACGATCTGAATCTTGATGCTTTACGAGTGCGGGAAGGACAGCTTCGAGTTGTGATTCGATATGTTCGCGCATCTCATTGATTCCCTTTTGTGTGTAGGGATTTCCATTGAGGAATTTCTGAGTGAGTCGTGAAGCGCCAAGCGGTAGTGAGGTAGCAACTTCGGGAGATTCATCGACCCCAACGGCAATCTCGAGTGAACCACCACCGATATCAATTACGAGGAGACGGCCACTTGACCAGCCAAACCAGCGGCGGGCTGCGAGGAAGGTTAGCTTCGCCTCTTCATCGCCGGATAGGACCTGGAGATCGATCTTGAATTCCTTATTGATGCCAGCAATGATTTTCTCGCCGTTGGCTGCCTCACGTAGCGCTGAGGTAGCAAAGGGCAAGAATTCTTTAACCTGTACGGTGCGTGCTTGTAGCACTGCATTACCGATAGAGCGGCGCAGCAGCCCAATTCCCTCTTCACTGATCTCATTCTGACTATTCAAGAACTCGGTGAGGCGCAGCTCTTCTTTGTAGTTAAAGGTGGGGTTGGGGCGGGCCCCCATATGAGTATCGACCACTTGCAGATGGATGGTATTCGAACCAACATCGAGGACTCCTAGGCGCACCAGCGAAACCTACCCCGAAGTGAGCGAGTTCGCTTCTACCTTTAGGTCGTGCCATAATTGCCCCTCTTGCGCACCCCACCCACAGTGGTCCGCCTCCCTAGCTCAGTGGTAGAGCATCCGCCTTGTAAGCGGAAGGTCGTCAGTTCAATCCTGACGGGGGGCTCACAGATTGCTTAAGTCAGTACCTCGAAGCACCCTTGCCTGATACCCAGTAAATATGAGCAACGAGACCGATATATAGAGCGCAATCGGTAGCGATGTCAGCTGTGAAACTCCACCTGTCAAAGTTGGTCCGATAAAGAATGCCGCTAATCCGATGATGTTGACGCGGGCGAGTGCCACCGATGGGGCTACGCCCGGTACCTGTGCCGCAGCATTCATGAAGGCCGGCACCATAGGACCGATCCCTAACCCAGCTGCTGCAAAGCCGATACAGATAATGATGACCGCTGGAATTTTGGTATGAGCAGATAGCGGAACTGCAATCGCGATTGCAACGCCCCAGGTGGCTCCCGCAAATAACCCACCTGTGCGAACTGTCTTGTGCGGACCATACTTCTCGAGCCAATGATCGCCCAGGAATCGACTCGTGATCATGGCAAGTGCAAAAGTAGCGAATGCGATTGCATCAGCGCCCTTGCCGATTCCCATATGGTCATGAAGCAGTACACCGCCCCAGTCACTAGCCGCTCCCTCAGGTAGCAGGCAACCTAAGAGCCCAAGACCGATCGCCCACAAGGGGAGTGAGGTCTTATCAAAGAAGCCGAGCTTCCCTTCTGATTTTCCATCATCGCCTCTATGTTCATCTTGATCGCCACCCAAGAGGAAGTAGACCCCGGGTACATAAAGAACCAGTGCGATTACTGCCACAAGCTTGAGCTCGGACTGTGGCGAGATCTGGCGGGCGACCAAGCCGCCCGTCACTGTTGCAATAAATGCACCGACGCTCCAGGTGCCGTGAAAGGTCGACATCCAACGCTTATTCAAAATCTTCTCAACTGCAACTGCTTGTGTGTTGACCGTAACATCAAGCATCACGTAGCCGAAGCCCATCACAAATAGGGCCATAAACAATTGCAGAATTTGATGGGCCGACCCCATCAGGAAAAGTCCAGTCGACATGATGGTTGCCCCAACTCCGGCAATCCGCTGTGAGCCGAAGGTGTGCGTCAAGCGACCACCTACCTGTGACCCGATTAAGGCGCCACAGGTGCTTCCAAGCAGGACAAATCCCAAGCCACCATCAGTCAACCCAAATTGATGCTTGATCTCGGGGATGCGCGGCACCCAGGCCAT
>CAIWWH010000126.1 GCA_903916385.1 uncultured Actinomycetes bacterium | reverse complement strand
CGCACCGCACTCGCCTTCTCGCCACATTGGATCTGCGGGGGTACTCCACTAGTTGAGCGTCTAATGGCAACCATGCCCAAAGCGGGAAGCCACAAAATTTGGATGAGTCGCGGGACAAAGTCACATGATTCGCGCTACGGACCTTTTCAGGATCTTGCGAATAATTATGCGATCGCCTCTGGATATCGGTATGGACGCGATTTGGCGACTCCGATCTTCAATCGCACAACACATAATGAACGCTCGTGGTCGAGTTACGTGAACCAGGCTCTACGCTTTTGGATGGGAAATTAATTACTTTGTAGTGAGGCTTTTGATTGCACTCGTCGCACTCACCCCATATGAATCAGTAGCAATCGCCTCGAATTGAATAGTCTTCTTCTTCGGGAAGCTCGCTACTAAAGGAAAGACTCTGTAGAAGCCGCTCTGCATTTTGTCGGAAGAGAAAGTTGGCGCCGAATCCACTCCCAAACTAATCCAGGATCCCTTACCTACGCGGTACTTGAAGGTCACATCAAGGAATGGAGAGCCCTGCGCAGTTGCATCAACCTCAATCTGATCTGAATCGAGTGGGTCTGGGATGACCGAAGTCAACGTGGTGCTGACTTTGCTCGCCTTTGGAGTTGGAGTATCCGCGGTAAAAACTGCCCAACTCAGTGCGGGCAGTGAGACCGTGGTATTTGCGGCAGAGACGCTTGCGCTCCCAGTTCCACCCTGCAAACTCCACGAGGAGTTCCCAGAGTTAGATAAGAATGTTGCCGATCCTGCATCACTGTTTGCATTGAGTGCAACCAGGACCTCTTGGTGAGAACTCTTATCAAATCTACTAAAAACGAAGATGCCGCTCGAAGCATAATCGGTGAGCTGGCTACCGTTTGCCAGCGCCGGATATTTATCTCGGAGCGCGGTCAACGTGCGGATAGTATCTTGTAGCGGGTTGGTCGTATCGAAACTGCTCTTCGTCCCAATTGGATCGGAACCGATCCTGAATTGATCCTGCCAACTTGAAACGGCAGTGGAAAAGAGATCTTGCCTCGCCTCTTTATCGCTGCCACCGGTTAAACCAAATTCATCTCCATAGTAGACAGTCGGGACTCCACGAATCGTGAAGAGGAGTGCGTGCGCTAACTGATCCCGCTTCAGAGCCACAGAAGGATCTGATGTTTGCGCCACGATAAAAGAGCCGATACGTCCCATATCGTGGTTGCCCAAGAAAGTTGCTAAGCCGTTGGCATTTGTTGTGGCCGTTGTATAAAAGTCGTCATTGTTGAAGTAGGTGCCGAGCAGAGTGGCATCTTGCGCATTGACGTAGTTGACCATAATCGATTGCATAGGGAAGTCGAGGACTTCGTTGAAAGAGGCTTGCTTAACCCAGAATGAGGTCTTACGAGGATCTGTGTCATAAATCTCGCCCCACATCGGGAAATTATTCTTTCCTTGAGTGAATGCAGCCTTGCGCATCGCGGGGAGGAATGCGTTCCAGAACTCCTTGTTCACGTGGCGCGCCGTATCTATTCGGAAGCCATCGATCCCGGTATTAGTAATCCACTGAGTAAATACGCTGATCCAACCCTTCAAGACTGTGGGGCTCTCGGTGAAGAGATCATCGAGGCCGTAAAAATCACCATACTGCAACGATTCATCGGATTGCGCTACATCGCCACGATTATGGTAGTTACGCGGGTCATTGAGCCAAGCGGGACTCTTCACAGTGAGATTTTGTGGATCAATCACTGGAGTCTTTGGGAAACTTGTGGCGGCGCTCAACTGATCGAGGCTAGGAAAACTTGGTGAATCTGCGATCGCCTTTGGATCAAAGGCTTTACCGCTAATTGTCTTATAGGGCTGATCTGCCAGACCAACGTAGGAACCACCTTGAACGTAGTGAATGACATCTGCGGTGTGATTTACAACGATATCTAGGATCACCTTCATCTGGGCGGCATGTGCATCGGAAACAAACTCCTTGAAATCAGCCATCGTCCCTAGGTGTGGATCCACTTGATCAAATCCGACCCCCCAATATCCATGGTAGGCAGCGCTCTTGCCATCGGCAGCGACGGGGAGTTGGCGCACCACAGGCGTCACCCAAATGGCGGTAAAGCCAAGTGATTTGATGTAAGGGATCTCTTGGATCAGACCGCGCAGATCTCCCCCATGATAGAAACCGGGATCGGAAGGCTGGAAACCGGTGGAGGTAGGACCACCCGCGAGACCGCCCGTGTCGTTCGTCGGATCGCCATTTGCAAAGCGATCGAGCATGACAAAGTAGATCATCTCGGCGTGAGCGGCAGGGGTTGTCGCGGCTTTAACTGGCGAACCAGCGACAATCAAGGTGAGGAGTATCGCTAACGCACCATACCTACGAGCGCGACGCATGACCTTAACCTTTGACGGAGCCAGCGGTCAGCCCGCTGATGATGTACCGCTGTAAGGAGAGGAATATGGCGACTAGTGGAATTGAGGCGATGATCGAGCCAGCGGCAAACGGTCCCCAGTTGGTCGCATATTGACCGCTGATGAAGCTCTGCAAACCTACTGCGATCGTTCGAGAATTTTGATCGACCAAGAAGAGGCGAGCAAGGATGAACTCATTGAAAGTTCCAATAAAACTCAAGAGGCTTACAACTGCCAAGATCGGCGCAGCGAGAGGTACAAAGATCAACCAATAAGTTTGCACAGCGCTTGCGCCATCAACCTTTGCTGCTTCATCTAGTTCTATGGGAATTGAGTCCACAAAGCCTTTCAACAGCCAGATATTTACCCCCATTGCTCCACCAAGGTAGACGAGGAGCAGACCCGGTTCTGTACCTAGTCCAATGTGGGGAGCAAAGTTGTAGACGCGCTCCATAATTACGTAAACGGCGGAGAGCGAGAGGATCGCAGGGAACATCTGCACTAACAGGAGAAGTTGTAGGCCCTGCTTCTTCCCTCTAAAACGCAACCGACTAAATGAGAAGGCTGACGCTGCGCCAATCACGACCGAGAGTACCGCCACCAACCCCGCAATCACGATCGAGTTCTTCATCCAGATGAGGTATGGAATCTTCGGGCTGTGAAAGAGAAGGTGGAAGTTATTAAACGAGATCGTCTTAGGAATGAAGGAGGTTACCTGCAAACTTCCGGTAGGACTCAGTGCAGAGAGGAATACCAGGTAGATAGGGAATAAGACAAAGAAACAGGTAACGAGGAGAACTATGTGTCTCCAGAGATCTTCCTTTACCCACTTTTTCATTTGAATGAATCCAATACTTTAGAGCGTCTGATTCCATACAGTGAAATCGAAGCGATAATCACGAAGATCACCACAGAGATTGCACTAGCCAGTCCAAGATTTTGGTTGCCAGCGCTAAACGCGATCTTGTAGGTGTAACTGATCAAGATATCTGTCGAACCGGCGACCGCTCCCCCAAGCGTGTTCTGTGGTCCTCCACCAGTCAAAAGGTAGATGATGTTGAAATTATTAAAGTTGAAGGCGAAGGAGGCGACCAAGAGCGGTGCGACAACCTGGAGAAGAAGAGGAAGGGTGATCTTTCTGAAGATCTGCCGACTCGAAGCGCCATCGATAGCAGCCGCCTCGGAGAGCTCAGCTGGAATCGCCTGCAAGGCGCCGCTACAAATAAGGTAGAAGTAGGGGAAGCCAAGCCAGAGGTTGACGATGATGACGGCTAGACGTGCGTAGAGCGCGCTTTGGAACCAGTGGACATGGGTGCCAAAGAGGTGGTTGATCGCACCAAATTCGGTATCGAACATTCCTCCCCAGATCAAGATGCTCATAATGCTTGGCATCGCGTAGGGCAGGATGAGGATCGAGCGATAGATCCTTCGCCCGTGTAACTTCCTGTTAAGCGTCATTGCGATCAGCAGCCCGAGAGCAAATTGGGTCAGCACCGTCAGTGAGGCGAAGACGATTGTCCAAATAAATACTGGAATAAGCGCAGAGCGAATTTGCGGATCGGTGAAGAGTTTTGCGTAATTCTCAAACCAGATAGGCGCTCGCCAGCCGGGCTGCAGTTGATCGTTCTTATCTTTGATGTTGGCGAAGTTGCCGGTGCCGTTATCTCGATAAACGGCGTGAGTAAGGACGTTGGTAAAGGTATCGGTGGAGGAGTCGTACTTCAGACTCTGCTCCTTGAGCGAAGCAACATTGCCACCTTCAATTGTTATGAAGTAGTCGGAGGAGTAGGCAAAGCGGGTAGTCGCCAAAGCCTTGTCCTCGGCGGCCTGTTGACTTGGTGTCAGTGGCGTAAATCCGGGGGCTACGGTGGCATCGCCGTTTCCATCGATTGCCAGCCCCGCGGGATCCAAATCAGTCTTAGTCGTCGCAGTCGCTAGAAAGTACTTCTTATTTGTGGGATCCGAGGCGAGAATTTCTAAGTTCTTTGCGGGATCCTCACCAATAATAATGTCGAAAGTAGTTTGGGCGGCATCCGGTCGTATGCCACCGGCGAGAATCTGTGTAATCGATTCGGGTTTAGAGATGTAATTACCTGTCTGGTAATGAAAGCCAGACATTGCGATGGTGTAGAGAATCGGCCCCACAACAAAGGCGAAGAGAAAGAACATTCCAGGAAGGAAGAACTTCATTGGGATTGAAAAATTGGTGAGATAAGTGATTGCGATCGCGATCAGACCTACAGTCAAAAAGGCAGATATCGCGTACTCGCGCTTAGCGAAAGAACTTTCTATCAGCAGGAGAAGAATGGCGGAGACCAAAGCGACGGTGATGTACTTGAGCGTCACCGTGACTTTACGCTGAAAAAGCTTCTCCACTTTTACATCCGATCAGTTGATTCATCTTCCCAGATTTAATTGAAGAAATTGGTGGGCAAGTTTCCTTGCCCACCAATTTCAGTAGATCTGCTCCTACTAAGAGAAGGAGTTAGAGCTGAGGGATTCCGGCAGTGATATTCGTCTTAAAGAAAGCATCCATCGCAGCCGCTGAGGTCTGTGGATCCTTTCCGTTGACGAGGACATCTGTCCAGAATGCTGGGAGGAGATCCCAGAAGGACTTCGATCCAGTTGCACCGTTGAGAATTGCACCAATCTGTGGAAGACCAGCAACGGCTCCAGCCTTACCGAAGTTCTTTTGAGCTGTGGTGACTGAGGCATCCTTTTGAGCCTTCTTGTTAGCTGGTGGACGAAGCTCAACGTTCTGATAAGCAACGGCACCTGCAGCTGATCCGAAGAAGTTGTTCAAGAGGCTCTTGGCACCTTGATCAACACCGTGTTGGGCTGCGAATGTTGTCAACATTGCACCTGATACAGATGCGAATGCTGCTCCGTAGGTTCCGTGGTACAGACCAGGTAGAGGCATGAGGTTGTTCATATCGAAACCAGCCTTTACATAATCCTGCCACTCCCAGTTACCAATGATTGCGTAAGGGACTGTTCCGGCTAAGAACGCAGTCTTGCAACCGGTATCTGTTGCTGGGAAGAAACCATTGCTCTTGCCATTCTTATCGAGAAGATACGTCTTGATGTTGGCTGCAACCGTCGCGGCAGGAACAGGATCTGCCGTTGGATCAACAGATCCAGTAGCGGTCATAACGTATGGTGCTCCACCAAGAGCATTGAGCACAGATTCTGCGCCCCATGACATTCCGCCACCGGCAACGCAGAGACCAGCGGTCAACTTGTCGGCGGTCTTGTTCTTGAGATAGAAGCTGACCATCTGAGCCAAAGTTCCTGGCTTACCAGTCAACTTAGAGTTGTAGAGCATTGCGACGTTATTGACATCTAGTGGAACGCCGTAAAGAACGCCTTTGTAGGAGAGGTCAAAGAAGTTGTTCGCTGTGAAATTTGCGCGAACTGATGAGGACAAAGTGACAGGTGCGAGCTTGCCATTCTTTGCTCCAGTTGCGACCCAGTCGTTGGCACCGACCACAATATCTGGGCCAGTGAGTGCTGTTGCATTTCCGAAGGCTGCGTTCAAAGCGTCAAAGCTTGAGAACGGAACAATCTTGATTGTGTAGCCAGGAACCCAGTCGCCCTTTGCAGCGATAACTTGCTGCAAGTTAGGTCCACGAGTTTCATCGGCCCACACTATGATCGTGTTGGAGGCAGCATGCACAGGTGCAGAGATGAAGCCAGAAATCAGCCCCGCTGCAACCGTGAGAGCGGCTACCTTTCCAAATTTACGTTGAATCATGTGACTCCTATATGTGAAATTTGCTTAACCGAGGGGATTAAGCGAGTGGGATAATTTGATACCAGCGAGTAGGTCAAGTCAAGGAATAAATGGACAAGTCGTACAGATAGTTGATGGGCTAGCCCTTATTTGACGCCTGTTTTCGAACTTCTCAGATGATTGACACCTAATCGTTATTTTTTGATGACGGATAATCTCTTTCATAACATTTAGGTAACGCTACTTCTTGGGGCTCTGCAATCTCCAAATCCCGACGGTGGGTCTCTCGAGATTAAGGCGGATCCGACTGCCATGAGCAGATGGTCCATACACAGAATTCTCTACCGAGTATCCGTACTCAGATAAATCTATGTCTACCTTAGTGGACTTACGTGCAACAACTACTAGGAGCACTTCCTTCTTGCTCTCGCGTAGGTAGGCCACACAATCATCTTTCACATCGACCCAACGCAATCCACCAAACGCTAGCGCATGGCTAGTACGACGAATCGCAACGAGTTCTTTTACCTGTGCAAAAAATTCGTGATCCCAACCACTTCGATCAACCCAGTTGATTGTGCGCCGTGCATCCTCACCCCATGCACCTCGCAAGCCAATTTCATCTCCTGCAAAGATCGAGGGAACTCCGGGATACGTCATGAGCAATCCCATGCCCGCAAGATGGCGCTCTGCATCCCCGCCTACTACATTTCTAAAACGTGCGGTGTCGTGCGAATCCAGTAGCAGCATGCTTGCAACAAGTGCCCGCCATGGAATTCCGCCATTAAACATCTGCATAGCAGCGACCATCTGCTCGCCAGTAAAGAGTGGAACGTTCGTCGGAAGTCCAAAGAATCCTCCTTCGACTTCGGGATTGTGTTGCAACCATCCCCAGATCGGGCGCATAAATCCGTTGTAGTTCATGGTGCCATGCCAACCAAAACCATCTAAGTCCGCTGGGAAGTGATCGGCATTCTCTGCAACCAACCATGCATCAGGATTTTCGATATCCATCGCCTGTCGAATCCCTCGCATTACCTCGCGATTGAGATCTTGATCTTTGTACCGCCCTGTCATATTGCCTACATCGATGCGCCAGCCAGCCATGTTGTACGGAGCGCGTAGCCACTTACGAACGATGGAATTTTTAGAATCCCAAACCAGTTTTCTTAAGAGTAGTGATGAGTAGTTGAGTTTAGGAAGGGAGGCAAGTCCCCACCAACCTTCATAACCGTGCTTGATGGATTTATCCCAGTAGAAGAAGGCGCGCTCCTTGCTCTTAGGATCTGCCAAAGCTTTTTTGATCCACGTGTGCCCAGCTCCACAATGGTTAGTGGTGAGGTCACCCATGATCCGGATGCCTTTCTTGCTTGCGGCCTTCGAGAGAGCAAAGAGTGCTTCGTCTCCCCCAAGTAATGGATCGACATGATCAAAACTACTTGCGTCATAGCGATGGGTCGACCGAGCGGCAAAGAATGGCGTGAAATAAATTCCCGAAGCTCCCAAATGGGTAATGTGATCTAGATGTTCGGTGACACCTTCGAGATCTCCACCAAAATACTCAACTCCTGTTGTTATGTCGCGTCCTTTTGGAAGGTTGTCCCAGTCGCGCCGAACGAACTCTGCGGGAATCTTGCGAACCTTGCCCGATGAGGCAAAACGATCTGGAAAGATTTGATAGAAGACAGATTTATTTATCCACTGCGGATATTTAGGCTTAGCAAAGATCTGAAAATCATTCGCGCTTGAGACGTCAAAGGGAAATAGCCCCGCAGCATTAAGCCACTTGTAACTCTTCTTCTCAATGATTAAGAAGCGATATTGCGCCACAAGATTGAGTACCGGCGCCTTTACGCTCCACCAACTCTCGGTGGCATTGAAAGAGGTTACCGACATCTCAAAGGTGCGGGCTTCACCATCGTGATAGATGCGCAGGTGCAACTTAGAGATTGGAAAGTCAATCGGTACGCGGACCTTGAATTCCACGCTCTCACCCAACTGCGGTGAACTGGTACTGAGGTAGAGATCGCTTCCATCATGATGGGGTTGAAGAGATTTCACTCAGTACCTCCGCATTGGTCTTTGAGTTGGAATTTCTACAGCTATTTAAGCGATCTGACTACCCCTATTAGTTGTGGAGTTGGTGAACGCTCTCGTCCCAGCCCTTAACATCTTGCGGGGAACGGGGTCCCGGTCCGATGTAGCGAGCAGATGGTCGGATTAAACGCCCGGTGCGCTTCTGCTCCAGGATATGTGCAGCCCAGCCAGCGGTACGAGCGGCCGTAAACATCGAGGTAAAGAGTGGGGCTGGAACTTCCGCAAAATCCAGAACGATAGCTGCCCAGAATTCCACGTTGGTTTCGAGCACGCGCTCAGGATGGCGCTCATGCAATTCAGCGAGCGCTGCCTTCTCAAGAGCGAGCGCTACTTCATATCGCGGAGCGTTAAGTTCTTTGGCTGTGCGACGCAAGGTACGG
>CAIWWH010000125.1 GCA_903916385.1 uncultured Actinomycetes bacterium | reverse complement strand
ATCACGTTGACTTCAATCGCTTTATTCCAATCGGCGCTTGGAGTTTCTAACCCAGCACCAAGGTCGATGCCAGCATTTGCGAAGTAAATGTCAATTGAACCCAAGTGCTGTAGTGCTGCACTAATTAGTGCTTGCACCCCAGCCTCAGTTGCTGCGTCACCAGGGATAGCAAATCCACCGGTTTCTTGCGCCACCCTATTTGCAGCATTGGAGTCAAGATCGTTGATTACAACGCGAGCTCCGTTTTCAGCCATTTTGATCGCAATCGCACGGCCAATTCCGTTACCGGCACCCGTGATTACGACACCTTTATTGTTGACGTCCAATTGAATTACTCCTTACGAATGCATCACTTCGATGTTGAGTGATGCTGGCTTTAAAGATTTTTTCTCTGATTTTTTATGTTAACCATTATGACGCGAACGCGGATTCGCAGTCAATTGAAACTCAAGGTCAGTTTGCTGCGCGCACCATTGCGACAAGCGCAGCATACTGACCAAGTTGTTAATTGATTGGGTTCATTCTGAAGTCAGGTTGGTGCTTCATGATTTCAGAACGCGCAATCGTCATCTTGTGCACTTCATCTGGTCCATCCACGATGCGAAGAGTTCGAGCATGTGCATACATGTGAGCAAGCGGTGTGAACTGAGTAACACCAGCTGCACCGTGCACCTGAATCGCACGGTCAATTACTTTTAGAGTCACGTTAGGAACTAGCACCTTGATACCTGAAATTTGTGTGGCAGCAGACTTATTACCAACCGTGTCCATCAAGTGTGCAGTCTTCAGAACGTATTCTCGTGCCATGTCGATTTCAATGCGTGATTCAGCAATCCAGTCCTGAATTAGTCCCTTGTGCGCAAGCGATGTACCAAAAGTACTTCGCTCGAGCGAGCGTTGAATCATGATCTCAAGTGCTCGCTCAGCCTGACCTAGTGAACGCATGCAGTGGTGAATACGTCCCGGCCCGAGGCGTGCCTGAGAAATTGCGAATCCACTTCCTTCGTCGCCGAGTAAGTTCTCAACAGGAACACGAACATCACGATAGATAACTTCTGGGTGGCCGCCACGTTCTGCATACCCACAGACGTGAGGGTCAAGTCCTAGAGAAACTCCAGGTGTGTCCTTTGGAACAACAATCATTGACTGCTGAAGGTGTCGAGATGCATTGGGGTTTGTCTTACCCATAACTATCATGACCTTGCAGCGTGGTGAGCGTGCTCCTGAGCTGAACCACTTGCGACCGTTCAGTACATACTCGTCGCCGTCACGATCAATTGAAAGAGAGATGTTCGTTGCGTCAGACGAAGCATTATCTGGCTCAGTCATTCCAAAGGCACTTCGAATTTCGCCAGCGAGCAACGGGGCTAGATACTGATCTTTGATCCGGTCCGAAGCGTAGAGGTTAAGGACTTCCATGTTGCCCGTGTCAGGTGCACTGCAGTTAAGTACCTCTGATGCAAATCCGACACGACCAAGCATTTCTGAAATTGGAGCGTAATCAAGATTTGAAAGTGGTGTTCCAGGGTGGTCGGCACGTAAGTGCGGAAGAAAAAGATTCCAAAGTCCGCGTTTGAGAGCTTCATTTTTTAGTTTGTCAAGAATTGGTGGGTAGCCGTCGGATCCAACCTCTTCCAACTGTTTGTCAAATATCTCTTCATTTGGATAAATCGTGGTTTCCATGAAGCGTCGTACTTCTTCTTGAGTTTCGATTCCTTT
>CAIWWH010000124.1 GCA_903916385.1 uncultured Actinomycetes bacterium | reverse complement strand
CTCTATTTATTGTCATTCGGTTATGGGCTCGGCCACTTGATTGGAAAGATTCCGCTGCAAAATGGTCACGTCGTTACCTATGCTGCATATATCGCTCCAGGTTTGCTCGCCACCAGCGCCATGAACGGTGCTATCTACGATTCAACGTGGAATGTATTTTGGAAGCTGAAGTTTGATCGCATCTACCAAGGGATGTTGCAGACTTCGCTCGGCTCGGTAGATGTCGCCCTCGGTGAAATTGGCTGGGCGCTCCTGCGTGGCTTTGCCTACGCTGTTGGATTCATGTGTGTTGTTGTTCCTGCTGGCCTCATTACTAACTGGTGGGCGATTATGGCAATCCCAGCGGCGGTCCTGATTGCATTTGGTTTTGCCTCGATAGGAATGGCGATCACCTCCTGCTTCACGACCTTCCAGCAGATGGATTTCATCAACGTCGCGATGCTGCCGATGTTCCTCTTCTCGGGTTCGTTCTATCCCTTGACTGTTTATCCTGGTTATCTGCAAGGAATCTTGAAGGCGCTGCCTTTGTGGCAGGCGATAGAGATGGTCCGTGATTTCACCTTAGGGATAGTGACATGGGGAATCTTGTGGCACGTTCTTTATTTTGTCGTGATGGTGGTCTTCGGTGTGGCTTCAACCGCTAAGAGGCTGACAAAACTCTTCTTGCGTTAAGTTAAAAATTAATTATCGTAGTTGCGACGATCCCAACGACCCTCTAAACGATCGCTCCACTTTGCCTTCTTGGCTTTAGGTGCCTTCTTGCCACCCTTGCCTACCGAGAGGTTGGTGAAGATAAAGAATGCTCCGGCGAGCGCTACGATAAAACCTAGAAGACCTACGAGGATCAGTTTGGAGATCAACCCAGCGAAGAGGATCACCATTCCAGCGAGAACTGCGATGACGCCGTAGAGAACAAAACTGCCCTGCTTGGTCCGTGCGTTTCCAGTCAGCGTCGAGACGAGGCGGGGATCTTCTTGTTCGAAGGCCGCTTCCATCTCCGCAAGTAATCTGCGTTCGTGATCTGATAGAGGCATGGCGAAAGAATAGAGCAGTGATGGCGCGTGGCGCTATCCGAAGCGGTGACTCTTACCTCTCATCTTCCTCACCGGAGCGCTCAAATAAGCGCGCGGGGCGGACCGAATCGGCGCCAAAGCGCGCCTTCGCTTGATCCATAGCGCGTGTCGCCTCCCGCCAGCCACTTTCCCGCTCACCAAGCTCAAGTTGAACTGGAGCTCCATCTGAATCCACAAGGTTCTCTAACCCAATTCCAATCAGCCGGATTCGTGCACGATCGAGTTTGAGTCCTAGATACAACTTCTTTGCAACTTCGTAACACTCCTGCATGCCATCAATCGGTAGCGCCACCGTCTTGGATCTGGTGATTGTTTTGAAGTCGGCGAAGCGGACTTTGATCGAGATCGTCTGGGTTGCAAGCTTGCGAGCGCGCAACCTGCCACTCGCCTTCTCGGTCAGGCGCAAGAGTTCGCGCAAGATCTCTTCCTCATCTTCGAGGTCGCGTGAAAAAGTTTCGGCGGCGCTAATACTTTTATCGGGTTCATCAGGTGTCACGGGGCGATAGTCACGTCCCCACGCCAACTCGTAGAGATGAACTCCATTTGCCTCACCTAGCGCGCGAATCAAAGTTTGGCGCGGCGTATTTGCGATATCTCCAACGGTGCGCAGACCCAATCGCAATAACTCTTCATTTGTTTTAGG
>CAIWWH010000123.1 GCA_903916385.1 uncultured Actinomycetes bacterium | reverse complement strand
GCCAGGATACGAGAGTCATTTGACCCGTCGCGCAGGAATCCAGCGGGTAGCGAGGTGGGGTCGGAATGGTTGAGCTCAACCTTGATCGTTCCGCCCAGGTCATTGATGGCGATTGCCTGGTCGAGGCGACCGTGGCTGATGCGCAGATCATCGAGGGCGCGCAGCGCCGCACGGGCAAAGTAGCCCAGCTCGGGATGGTCGCGTTTACTCTCTAGCTCCCCGATGACCACGATCGGGATGATTACTTCATGCTCCGCAAAGCGGGCGAGCGCCGCGGGATCTGCTAGCAGGACGCTGGTATCTAAAACGTAGGTCTTGCGCCCTTTATTTTGGCTCTTTGCCAAGTGGTCCTCGCGCTTTCCCGATATGGATATGTAATCGAGCGGCTTCTATTCGCAGGGGAACAAATAGAACTTATGCCTCATAAAGTAAAACTCGCCAGCCCGCGGGGGTCGGCGACACGCGGTAGCGAAAGGTTAATTTAAGAAGAGTGGGCTACCGGCCAAAGCGGCGGTGGCGCTGGGCATAGGCGCGCAAGGCGCGGAGAAAATCGACGCGGCGAAAGTCTGGCCAATAGGCCTCACAGAAGTAGTACTCGGAGTGGGCTGACTGCCAGAGCAAGAATCCAGATAAGCGCTGCTCCCCGGAAGTTCTGATCACTAGCTCGGGATCAGGAATTCCCGCTGTATAAAGATGTTTGCTGATCTCATCAATGCTTAATGTGTTGGCGATTTCCGTTGCGCTCTCACCAGCCGCGATTCCATCCTTGATAAAGTTTCGAACGGCATCCACGATCTCGTGCCGCCCACCATAACCAATTGCAACGTTGACCACGATCTTGGTCCGACCCTTACTACGCTGTTCGACATCCCGTAACTTCTCTTGTAACCATTGCGGTAGCAGTTCAAGGGCACCCAGCGGCTTAATCTCCCACTTACCAAGTTCATCGAGGCGATCAACTGCACTTGCAATTATTTTCAAAAGTGAATCGAGCTCTTCGGGGTCGCGATTGAGATTGTCAGTGGAGAGCAACCAGAGGGTAATGATCGTGACATCAGCCTCTTCGCACCACTCGAGCAATTCGATGATCTTCTGCGCTCCGGCACGATGACCCTCTTCAGGCGCGGCACCAAAATTTGACTTAGCCCAACGACGATTTCCATCCAGGATAACGCCTACATGGTGTGGGGTCTGGGTGAAATCTAGCTGGCGCAGTAAGCGACGCTCGTAGATCGGATAAAGCATCGCCTTCACGGCGCGCTTTACGGGGTTGGTCATTTTTTCTTGAAATCACTCATTGCTTTGCGCTCAGCGATAAACGAGGCGACCGGCAAAGTTCCTGCGAGGATGAAGATGATGGTGCTGGCAAAGCTTTTGCGAGCCTTGAGCGAGTAATTAAATGCAGCGATCACATAGATCGGGTAGGTAAATCCGTGCACAATTGCGATCCACGCAAATTTAACTTGAGAGCCTGAGTAGTGATGAAGTATGTGATTTTCGGGCACTTCAACGAACCACAGGAGCAGTGACATACAGCCCGACCAGATGGCCATGATCCGATAACGTTGCAGCGCACCTTCAAGACCCTTTTTCATACCCCAACCTTATCCGCGATTGCATGGAGTTTTTCGTTACGCCTTGCAATAAATGGCGCAGCCAGGACCAACAGCGCCATGAACCACCAGATCACGACGTAGGAAATATGCTGCCAGTAGAAGCCCGATATTGACTCGGTGATAACTGGCGCCGGAATCCGATTTCCCGGAATGAGTTCGCCGGTAGCGCTGCGTTCTTGAGTTGCGATCACGTAGCCATCAAAGAGGTTATAGCCACCGGTTCCTGCGATCAAGGCGGGGTCTAATCTTCCCAGCGAAGTTGCGCTGCTATATCCATGGTCTTCTTGTTGCCGTGGATAGAGACGTCCCTGAATTGAAAGTTGCTCGGTCGTGTCCTTGATCGATCTATCGTGCAGACCGCGTACCACCAGGATTGCGCGGTTATTTGAGATAAGAAAGAGCCCAGCGGTCAGATCCTTATAGCCGAGACCAGTTACCAGTTGGGTTGGCGCGACATAATTTTCAACATAGTGACCTTGGAAGGTGACGATCCGATTGATCGCAGCAGTGTAAATATTCTTCCCTGCGACATCTACAGAGGTCAGTGCAACGGGAACACTGCTTGGAACGATCTTGCCTTCACGCGCGGTGGATTGGGCACGATGCAACTGCCAGAGCCCCAGTTCGAAGAAGACTCCAGTTCCTAGAAGCATCGCTAAACCAGTAGCGATTATTTTTAGAAAGTTACTCTTGATCATTATCTGGTTCGGAGGCGCGCTTGTAGCGACGATAGAAACTCACGAGAAGCACCACAAAGGCAATGGTGAGAACGATCATCACAAGAGAGCCGGCGAGGCCAGTATTGATATCTGTGGATTCATTCATGGTCGGATTATCCTACGAATTTCTGACCTATGCTTACTTGCATGAGCGCGCTGGAAGGTGATGACTATCTCCAAGAGCGCTATGGCAACTCCCAGAGAGGCAAGCGCCGCTGGCTCATTCCAGCGATCCTCCTTCTAGTAGTCGGCGGAGGCTGGCTCTTCTGGTCGGCCAACCACTACTCACGTCCCGAGATCAGAACCGATCTCATCTCGTTCTCGGTTGCTAATCCAAAAAGCGTGAGCTTGCGCTACTTCATCAGTGTGCGTACAGCGACCCGCTCACATCAATGCATTCTCATAGCTAGTGATTACCAAGCAAATACGGTCGGTCAGATCACGGACACAATTCCCGCTGGCGCTCATAACTACACGAGAAGTGTTGTAATCCCCACTCGCACACCAGCGGTCTCGGCAACAATTGAACATTGCTTATAGCCCGCGATAAACTTGCTCTCTTATGAATAATCAGACTTGGCTAACAGAAGAGGCTGCTGCACGCCTACGCGCAGAGCTCGAAGATCTTGAGGGTCCGCGCTTTGCAGATATCGTCAAGAAGATCGAAGCGGCTCGCGCTGAAGGTGACCTTAAAGAAAATGGCGGCTACCACGCCGCCCGCGAAGAGCAGGGCAAGATCGTTGGCCGCATCCGTCAGCTCAAGCACATGCTCGAGAACGCTCACATCGGCACCCCGCCGGAGAGTGAGTCAGGCGTGGTCGGACTTGGCATGATCGTCAAGATCGATATGGCGGGCGATGAGATGACGTTTCTCTTGGGTTCACGCGAGATCGCCACGGGCGACATGGATGTCTACTCCGAAAAATCTCCGCTCGGCTCAGCGATCCTTGGAGCAAAGGTCGGGGACCAAGTTAACTACGAGACCCCCAGCAAGAAGGTCTTCGTCGTCAAAATTTTGGACGCTAGTCCTTACGCGTAACTACTGATTTAACGACGGTTAGCGTTCTTATAGCGATTGACGCTCAGCGGGATAAATACCGCCATGATCAAGACCATATAAATAAAGGACGCAACAATTGGGTGCTCACTTGGGAAAGAATGCGCCGTAACTCCGAAGGTGTTGTGAAAACCAAAGAGTTGGCGGGCTGCTGCAACCATCGTTGAAACCGGATTCCACTCCGCAAAATACTGCAGCGCTTTAGGCATCGACGTTGTCGATGCAAAGGCGTTGGATAGGAATGTCAGTGGGAAGGTGAATAGGAAGGATACGTTGGCAACGACGCGCGCATCCTTCGACATTAAACCTGCAAATACTCCGGCCCACGAGAGCGCGTAACCGAAGAAGAGCAACATCAAAAAACCATAGAAGATATGGAGAGGACCAGAGGTTGGACGCCATCCCACGATATATCCGGCGACTCCCATCACAACAAGCACAACGATATTGAGAAGCGCATCTCCCAGAGTGCGACCTACAACCAGTGCAGAGCGGGCGATAGGCAGAGAACGGAAGCGGTCAATCAACCCCTTCTCCATATCCTGAGCTAAACCCTGCGCAGTTGCCGCTAGGGTAAAGGTGACGGTCTGCACGAAGATGCCCGGCATCAATAACTGGACGTATCCGCCCTTGATACCTGCACCAAGTCCACCAAATACATAACGAAAGAGAAGAACGAACATCACGGGTTGGATGGTGTTAAAGATAAGGACTTCTGGAACTCGAGTTAGTTGGAGGAGTTGGCGCTTGGTGATAACGAGCGCATCTTTGATTCCATTCACTTGCGTGCCCCCTTCTTCTTTCCTTCATCAACTGGAATTTCAGCCTCGGCAACGTGTCCTGTTAGCGACAAGAAGACATCATCGAGAGAGGGGCGCTTGAGAGCAAGATCGAGAGCGTGGATGCCAGCGGAATCGAATTCACGGATTACGGCGATGAGAGATTGTGTTCCGTCCAGTACAGGGACAGAGATCCGGCGAATGCCAGGGTCCACGGTCGCGCGCCCGTGGGTAACGCGCTCAATGACCTCTTGCGCTTTCACGAGGTTCTCTTGGGCGACGACGATCTCGATCCTCTCGCCGCCGACCTGGTCCTTAAGTTGATCCGAGGTGCCGCGCGCGATGACCTTCCCTTGGTCGATAACGACGATGTCATCCGCCAATTGATCGGCCTCTTCTAGATATTGGGTGGTGAGCAGGAGGGTTACCCCCTCACGCGCCAGCCCCTCGATGACCCCCCACATCTCCATGCGCCCGCGAGGATCCAAGCCAGTGGTGGGTTCGTCGAGAAAGAGCACCTTTGGACGGATGATCAGCGAAGCGGCAAGGTCCAACCGGCGACGCATACCTCCAGAGAACGTTTTGATGGGGCGATGGGCCGCCTCGGCGAGCGTGAACTGCGCCAAGAGCTCGGTGGCTCTGGCCTTAGCCTGGCTGGCGCTCAGGTGATACAGCTGGCCGAACATCACCAGGTTGTCCCAGCCTGAAAGGGTCTCGTCGACCGCGGCGTACTGCCCAGATAGACCAATGATCTGGCGGACGGCCTTGGGGTTCTTGATGACATCGATCCCGCCTACGGTCGCATGGCCGGAATCGGGCTCGAGGAGCGTAGAGAGCACCCGCACCGTGGTGGTTTTGCCAGCCCCATTTGGACCGAGCACGCCTAGCACGGTGCCCTCTTCAACATCAAGGCTCAGGTTATCCAGAGCGCGTACTGCTCCCTTTCGGTATGTTTTCACAAGGTTTTCCGCTACGACGCTCTTCATTTACCTATCGTACCGAGCGAATGTCGCCCCGCAAGGCTAAGATTTGCTTGAAAGTTCAATGAATAAATTGATGTTAACTGCTCGATAAATAAAATGGAATCGCGCTTCGACCGATAAGGGAATACATGTCGCAAAAAACTAATGAACATGCACCAATGACGCATAAGCAAATCATGACCGTGATGTTTGGCTTGATGACAGGCTTGCTTCTGGCAGCCCTTGACCAGTCAATTGTTTCAACGGCACTCAAAACTATTACCGTTGATCTCGGTGGACTCAACCACTACACGTGGGTAGTCACCGCCTACCTCCTAACCTCAACAGCTTCAACCCCCCTTTACGGAAAGATCTCCGACCTCTACGGTCGCCGTCAGGTCTTCCAGTTCGCAATCATCACCTTTCTGATCGGTTCATTCGCATCAGGTGCTGCACACAACATGACTCAATTGATCGCCTTCCGTGCACTGCAAGGTCTGGGTGCCGGCGGTTTGATGTCGCTCACCTTCGTAATCATCGGTGACGTTGTATCACCACGTGAACGCGGCCGCTACCAAGGTTACTTTGGTGCAGTGTGGGGTCTGGCGACTGTTGCCGGTCCGCTACTCGGTGGATTCTTCTCAGATCACAGTAAGGTCCTAGGCGTCACTGGTTGGCGTTGGATCTTCTACATCAACCTACCGCTTGGAATTATTGCGCTCGTTATTACTTCGGCTGTACTACACATTCCGAAAATTCATCGCGAGCACAAGGTCGATTACTTCGGCGCGCTTATCCTCATCTTGGCTGTCTCGGCTCTGCTCTTGGGTATTTCAGTTTATGCACCAGAAAATGGCTGGCTCACTGCAAAGACATTGCTCTGGATTGGTGGCGGAATAGTTCTCTTCGCTCTCTTCCTCTTCAATCAGGCGAAGGCATCAGAACCAATTCTTCCATTGCGCCTCTTCAAGAATCACACATTCAACATCACATCAATCCTCGCCTTCTTAGTTGGTGCCGCGATGTTCGGTGCGATTGTTATGTTGCCTCTCTACTTCCAGCTCGTGAAACACAACTCGGCCACTCTTTCAGGGCTCAAGTTGTTGCCGCTTATGTTTGGAATTATCTCGACTTCGATTACATCAGGTAAGTGGATTACCAAGCACGGCAAGTACAAGATCTTCCCCGTAGCGGGCATGGTGTTGATGACAGTCGCTCTCATCGGGATGGTAAGCATTAGCGAAACCATTGCATTCTGGAAGATCGGTGTCTTCGAAGTTCTTCTTGGTGCAGGTCTTGGATTCTCACTGCAGAACACAGTGATCGCACTGCAGAACTCACTCGAGATCAAGGATATGGGCGTCGGAACTAGCTTGAACACATTCTGGCGTTCCATCGGTGGAACTCTGGGAGTGGCGATCTTTGGATCCATTTACTCCAGCAAGTTAACCGGCTTTCTTACAAGCGGAATTACTCACCTCGCGGGCAAGAATCCAACTGCGATGACTGGGGCAACTCCACAAGCCCTAGCTCAACTCAAGAACAACCCTGGAGTAATGGCGAAGTTCACACCTGACCTACAGGCAACTATCTTGCATAGTTATGTGCAGGCCTTCCACATCGTGTTCCTATCAGCTGCCCCCGTTACTGCGATCGGTTTCTTGGTTGCGCTGGCTCTGAAGGAGAAGCCATTGAAGTCTGGCGCGGAGCATGCTCAGGCAATGAAGGAGGCTGCGGGCGAAGCCCTCGGTTAATAGTTAAAAGAAAAGCCCCCAAGAGATTCTCTTGGGGGCTTTCTAATTCTCGCTTAAGGCTTCTTGTACAAATAAAGAACGAGTACGGCGAAGTTAAAGAGGCTCAGGGCAATAAATAAGAATCCAGTAAAGAAGAGGTTGGTCGAATTCTTGGCAACGCTGAGACCCAACTGAGAAACGTCATTTGCTTCGCGCATCGCACGGGTGAGGGCCATACTGTCGCGGATAGAGGCGAGCATTCCCGAGACGGAGAAGACGCCACCAGCAGCGACCAAGCCAATCGCGAAAGCCTTGATATCGACGGGGGATTTGTAATCTAGTTTTCCTGTGGCAATTAAAGCCAGTGTCGCAGCCAAAAGAATTGTCGGTGCGAGTTGGGAGTTAATTCGCTGTGAGCGCTGCCCATTCCACAGCAGGAGTAGGTCTTTCTCTCTCATGGTCACTTTGGTACTCCCGGTCTAATGTAATAGTGGTACTTTATTATGAAGAAAGGATACCCATGCATACATGGACCTGGTTCGCGATCACGGGTATTTTTGCCGTTCTCGAGGTCTTAACTCTCGCTCTTGTCTTTGCCTCCTTTGCGATCGGAGCGGTCGCCGCTGGGCTCATCTCCTTCGCCGGTGGCAACACCGCGGTTCAGTGGGTCAGTTTGGCGGTTGCAACCGTGTCGAGCCTCCTGCTCAGACCGCTCATCGTGAAATATATATTTCGCAAGACTCCCCCAGCAGATACAGGAATTAACGCTCTGATCGGACAGAAGGCGGTCACCACCTCGGAGGTCTCAGATACCTCTGGAACTATCATGCTCAAGAATGAAACCTGGACAGCTAGGAGCGCTTCCACCGTTATCTCCGCAGGTCAGAACGTGACCGTGGAGAGAATTGATGGCGCGCTCGCCATCGTCGTTCCACGCATCGACTCTCACAGTAACGAAGGAGCATAAGTGGCCCTACTTATTGGACTGGGCGTAATAGTTTTACTCGCCCTCCTAATCACGGTTGGCTCGATCCGAATCATCCCCCAGGCAAATGCAGGAATCGTCGAGCGCCTTGGCAAGTACCACAAGACGCTAGAACCCGGGCTCAACCTGATCGTTCCTGGAATTGATCGCCTTCGCCCGCTGGTAGATCTGCGTGAGAAGGTCGTCTCCTTCCCGCCTCAACCGGTGATCACCGAAGATAACCTCGTCGTGAGCATTGATACCGTTATCTACTTTCAGGTTACCAATCCAAAATCTGCCACATATGAGATCGAGAATTACATCCAAGGTATCGAGCAGTTGGTCGTAACTACCCTTCGTAACTCAGTTGGTGGACTCGACCTAGAAAAAGCTCTCACCTCTCGCGACCATATCAACGCAATCCTCCGAGGAGTGCTTGATGAGGCAACCAGCAAGTGGGGAGTACGCGTCAACAGAGTCGAGATAAAAGCGATCGAACCACCTCCAAGCGTGCAAGAGTCGATGGAGAAGCAGATGCGGGCCGACCGCGATAAGCGCGCTGCAATTCTCACGGCCGAAGGCGAGAAGCAGAGTCAGATTCTGCGCGCTGAAGGCAATCGTCAAGCAGATATTTTGCGGGCCGAAGGTGAGGCGCAAGCTCGCGTTATTAACGCCGAAGGCGAAGCTACAGCGATCGCCAAAGTCTTCGATGCAATTCACGCTGCGAATCCGGATGAGAAAGTGCTGGCTTACAAATATCTCGAGCAACTTCCAGTTATCGCAAATGGCACTGCAAGCAAATTATGGATCATCCCTGCCGAACTGTCAGGTGCAGCCTCCTCCATCATTAAGGCATTCAAACCTCAGGGTTAATTCCTTCGTGACTCTACCTACGCGCGCACTGTTCACCAACACGCCAACTCAACATAAGTAGGGCAGCACTAGCGCTAGCCCTCCGAGTCAACCAGTTGTGTCCTTATTGCAATTCACCTGGGTGGGGTGGAGTCACTCATAAGAAGGGAGTTAAGTGTGGAGAATGTTTACGTTTAAACTCTGAAGCCATCAGCCAAGAGATCTTGAGTTGTGTTTGCTGTGATTACAAAGAAGACGGACTAGTTATAGCCCAAAGCCTTGACCCTGGCGGTGCTGGAGAGAACGCGATCGGCTCTCCGCCGACGGGGGCAACATAAATTCTTTGATCGGACTTATTCACAAAGGCTAGAAAAGGCAGGCCGTCGCGGATGAATCCGTGCCAGCTGATTCCCCCATACTCATGTACTCCACTGGATGCGTTCCAAGGCGGGGCTAGGAGATCGCCATGCTTCTGACTAATAACTAGCGTCCGACCGAGTTCAGATGGCCTCTCCTCATCCCACCAGAGATCATCTCCGACCACCTGGATATCTGTATTTCGATTGCCGGCTACAGCCAGCAATGAGGCTGAGATTGGGGTGGGCCACGAACCTGGTTTTATCGAACTCATTTTCAAAATCTACACCGAGCGCCACATTGAGTCTCTTGTTATGAAGTGTCCCAGACGGGAGTTGAACCCGTGGCCTACCGCTTAGGAGGCTGGCAGTCTCATTCAATAAATGCCTACTAATTTTACAAGAGGGACGAGCTCAGGAATGCTAAGATCACGGTAGACGCTTTGAACTCAGGGGAAGCCAATGAAAAGCAGATGGCAAGTTGACGTGTACATTCTAATAAATTGCCTGCTTGAAGATCCGGAAGATGGAAGCAATCTGAGTTGGGATCCACTGAATAACGTAAACTGCGACCTTGGTATTCGCCCAAGGAACTGTACTTTGAAATATTTTGATTCGAGAGATTCGTTTGATTCTGGTTCTGGAATAGGTGTCGCTTACATGGTGAAACTGAGTTACCAATATGCCGCCGAGACTGAGGAGGGCGTGAAAAGCAGAGTGCTTGAAGATTTCATGAAAACCCAGTTCGTTTTCGACGCGCCAAGCGATCAGATTGATTACGACATCGACTTCATTTCCGCTTGGGCCTTCTTTGATCTGGATAACCCGAACCATGCTGATGGCGGTGCAGATTCGGATCACGTAGATACTGTTAACGACGCCTTTCCCAATTTGCTCTATGGATTTATGTTAGAAGAAACCAGCAGCGATGTGTTCGTGGGTAATGACGGTGGTTGGTACCTTACAGATAATTTTATACCCGCGATGAACGACTGAAAAGTCGTCTAAATTTCTTTCGATTTATTAGGCTTTGTGGGCAAGAAAACGGCTGTCGGATGGGTCTTGATCGTACTGAGTGATTCCAGCAAGAAAGAGCGGCTTATGTATTGGGCCGGAAAATTCGGCCTGATGGATGAGAAGAAAACCATTCACTAGACCCTGCCAAATGAGCAGTGAGGAGTACCTTCCACTCCTAAAAGGGATACTCTAATATCTGCATTAACCATTCTTTGGTGAGCATTTCGATTGGAGCCGGTGAAGATGACCCTTGATGTCGTATGCACCCTGATATTTCAAGGCGACGAGAGTGCTCTCACGCCAATCAAGGCAGCGACTGCAAATGGGAATGTCTATTCCGACCGCCAAGTAGAGGGTCTATCCGTTTTGACTGATTCTGAGGAAATCTTTCAGATTTTCTTCACAACACGATATGAGGATCCAAGACCAAGCACTAAATTGCTGGCCATTGAACATCCAGATCTCACAATCGTTCTTACTTTCGAAGATGGAATCGGAAGCGATGGACGCGTGAAGTTCAAGGCCGGGAGTGAAGAAGTTCTCGAGTATGAGGGTGAATTCAGGAAGGAATTGGCGCAGTTTGTTGCTGCAGGCAAACTTCCTCCTTACGGAGTAGTCCTTTCAAGCGAGGACGAAGATGAGCTAGGCGATTTGATTATCAATTTTGCTTCCGGATACGGTTTTGAGCCAGAGGATGACTCAGATATGTGGTCAGCTATGGAATGGCTTGCTCGAGAGAGCAACAAGTGCCTTAATCTCTGGAGTGGCCGAAGGGTGAGAGGCAACGTTTGTTCTTACCCGCATACTCTTGCTGGTCGCCAACTTTTCGAGGATTTCCATGGGGGTTTTAGCGTGAGTGGCTAGCGGCAACTCAGCAATTTTGCTTACTTCCTCAACATCATGTGCATAGAGATCTATGAGGAGATCGAGAGGAATGGCAGGGTTTTCAGCCAAGCGCATACGAACAAAAGGCTCGGGGTCACGCGCGCATTGGCGCATATGTTCTTCACTTGCTCGG
>CAIWWH010000122.1 GCA_903916385.1 uncultured Actinomycetes bacterium | reverse complement strand
CCTCGCACTCTGAGAATTTTATAAAGCACCGCTGAGAATTAGGGATTCAAGTGGAACTCTGGTGCGGGCTGCAATCTCCCGCTCAACCATCTTTGGATCGCCGAGGGCATCTGCGGGAGCCTGCTTGCCAATCGCGAGAATTGCGATGGGGGTGATTTCGGGGGCCAAGTTGAAATCTTTAATAACTGCAGCATGGTCGAATCCACCAATCTGGTGAACTACCTGGCCGCGGTGGTGCGCCTCAACAGTGAGCAGCGAAGCGGCAAGGCCAGCGTCATAAAGAGCCGCAGGTCGCAAGGTGCCATCTGGTTGGATAGTTACAGCTGCCACCAAGATCAGAGCAGAGGCTTTGGGGCTCCACACCTTATTAAATCCAGCCATCGAGTCGACCATCTGGGCAAAACGGTGATCGCCGCGGCGAGCCACCACGAAGCGCCATGGTTGGGAGTTGCTCGACGAAGGCGCCCAACGGGCGGCCTCTAAGATGCCGGTTAGATCAGGAATAGAAATCTCGGCCGTCCCATCGTAAGAACGTGGACTCCATCGCTCAGCCAAAATGGGGTGTAACTCAACGGAACTATCGGCCTTTTTCTTCATGTTTCTAAAACAATCTCGCTCTCATATTTATTTCATTCTTTAACGACGCTTGGAAGGCTACCCCTGGGTATTGGATAGCACAGCGCCAATCTCAGGATCTGGAAAGTGGGCTTGGACACGTTCTGCAGATGCTTATACTTCTCCGATACCCATCGACAGGGCCGCCGGTGTTTGCAACATTGATAACTGGTTTGGAGAGCCTTCATGGCGGGATTTCAAGCGCTCGATGAGTTCCTCGTTAATGGGCAGCCGGCAGTGTTGGGATTCCGGCTCGATACGTCTCGGGATACCTGTACAACGGTTCAGGTGAGATCGGAGATGAGGTCGTCGGAGAGTCACATTCGTGGGTTGAAGCTTGGGTTGGGCACTGGCTCCCCTTTGACCCCACGAATGGCAATCCGGTTGCCGAAGATCACATATTGGTCGCACGCGGGCGGGACTATCACGATGTCTCGCCACTTAAAGGAATCTTTAGTGGGGGCAGGAGCAGGAAGATTGATGTTTCGGTTTCCCTGACTCGAATCGCCTAGTAGCCTTTCTAGGGTGAGCAACCAAGAACTCCCAGAATTTCCTCTCGCCATGGATGAACAGGATCTTCGCGAAAGGCTAGACCCACTGTCTTACGATGTGCTGCGTAATGCTGCCACCGAGCGACCTTTCACCGGCGAGTACAACGACACAGATGTTGAAGGAAGTTATCGCTGCAAGGCCTGCGGAAATGAACTCTTTCGCAGTGAGACAAAATTTCACTCCGGTTGTGGCTGGCCCTCTTTTTATGCTCCGACCAAGGATGATGCCGTTGTGCTGCTTGAAGATGCATCTCTCGCCCCAAGAATACGGACCGAGGTTCGTTGTGCTAATTGCGGTTCACACCTAGGGCATCTCTTTGAAGGTGAAGGCTATGAAGTTCCCACCGATCAACGCTGGTGCATCAACTCTGTGGCTTTAGTGCTGGAGAAGAAGTGAGTTGTAATCCACTTTAAGACAGCGATTTTGCACGACCTGCAGACCATTCTTCACGGCGCGGTTGGCAGAAATATCATCACGTAAACCTAGTTGTAACCACATTGCCTTTGCCTTTACCGCGATCGCCTCATCCAAAACTGTTGGAACATCGGCAACATTGCGGAAAACATCAACGATATCTACCCATTCGGGTACATCTGCAATTGAGGGATACACCTGATGCCCAAAGAGCTTGTCGAGGCGAGGATTTACGAAGAAGATTTCAAAGTGAGAGTGATCTAATAGCCACTCGCTAACGCCATAGACCGGACGTTCGGGATTATCCGAGGCGCCGACAATCGCGACAGTCTTGGCGTTTCTAAGCAGTGTTGTGATCTCTTCCTCGGTGGGTGGGACCCACATAATTGTCACTACATCGCCGCCATCTCGGTTGCGATGTACTTCTCGAATGCGGCAACCTCGCGAGAAATATCCGCTTCATTCCAACCGAGAGTAGGCGCGACCAGAGTTGCCAGTTCGTGTGCGACGCTCAGTCCATGATCCGAGGTTTCCATGACCAGACGCAACCGCCGCGCCAATATATCAACGAGGGTGCGGGCGCCTTCATGTGTTGCCGCATAGAGCACTTCGGCTTTGATGTAACCCGCTCCTGGTAGTACCTCAACAGCCAGGCTAGGGTCTTTGGAAATTACCTCGAAGATATCACTGATCAGCGAACCGTAACGATTGAGCATTCTCTCGACGCAGACCGTCGAAACGGAGTAGCTCTGTGCCAGCCCGGCGATCTGCTTCATCAGGGTTTTATAACCAACGGCTCCAATAATGGGGATGGTTCGGGTCGAAGATTTTGGCGCCTTTTGATCTAGATCCTTCACTGCTGCGTCAACAGCATCTGCCGCCATCACTCGGTAAGTGGTGTACTTACCGCCAGCGATACTGACAAATCCCTTGAGCGGATGATCAACGCTATGTTCGCGCGAAATCTTGGTTGTCGAAGAATCTTTCGCGGGAGAAACCAGCGGACGCAGGCCAGCGTAGACGCTCAAAATTTGCTCGCGACGTAGCTTGGGCAAAAGCACCTTGTTCGCTTCATTGAGAATGTAATCCACATCGGCGCTATCCGCGAGGGGTTGTTCACGATCTTCTGTGTAAGGAGTATCGGTAGTTCCAAGGAGCCACTCGTTACCCCACGGAATAATGAATAAGACCGAAAGGGCAGTCTTGATGATGATTCCGTTCTTAGCGTCGATCGCATCCTTAGGAAGAATGATATGAGCGCCCTTACTCATCTTTATCTTGTAACCAGGCTTGATACCGAACTGCTGATATAGCTCTTCATTCCAAATTCCTGCAGCAGCCACTACCACTTTAGATTTTACGTTGATGCTGTGCCCATCAACTGTGACGATAGCGCCCGTAACTCGCTCTGGGGTGCGGGTAATTTGAGTAACCAGCGCACCGGTAACAATGTGAGCGCCGTGATCCTTGGCGGTGCGGGCAACCATCACTGTATGGCGAGCATCATCGACTTGGGCATCGTAATAAACCAATCCACCGGTGACGATTTCTGGGTTAAGCGAACGTGCTTCATTGCGCATCTCTCCAAAGGAGATGTGCTTGTGCCAAGGTACGGCACGCAACTTTCCACGAAGAAGGTCATACAAGATCAATCCCGCTCCAACATAGATGCGGTCGAAATACTTCTTATGCAATGGATAGACGAAGGCGAGCGGCTTCACCAGGTGGGGAGCTTGTTCGGTGATCATCATCTCGCGTTCGTGTAGCGCTTCACGCACCAACTTGAAGTCGAACTGCTCGAGGTAACGCAACCCGCCGTGAATCAACTTGCTCGATCGAGACGAGGTTCCGGCAGCAAAATCATCGCTCTCAACTAGTGCCACTGAGAGGCCTCGCGCCGCGGCATCAAGTGCAATTCCACTTCCGACAACTCCCCCACCGATAACGAGGATGTCGAATTCGCGGCTCTTCAGCTCTTCGATATCTTTTAAACGTTGGTCGGGATTAAGCACTGACTTATTGGTGGCCACGCGCTTAGAATACGGGAATGTCTTACATCGGGGCGATCGATCAAGGGACCACAAGTACGCGCTTTATGATCTTCGATGAGACTGGTTCGGTCATCTCCTCCGCCCAGATGGAGCACACTCAGTTTCTGCCTCAGGCTGGCTGGGTCGAGCATGACCCCCTGGAAATTCTGCGCGCCACCGATGCCGTAATTAAGGAGGCGCTTTCGACTGCCGGTCTAGTCGGAAGAGATCTCTCCGCTATCGGAATTACAAACCAACGCGAGACCACCGTCGCATGGAATGCCAGCACTGGTGTTCCTCTGGGAAAGGCAATTGTCTGGCAAGACACCCGTAGCCAATCCATCTTGGATGCAATTAACCCCGAGATCGGCGCAGAGATCACCTTTAAGACAGGTCTGCCACTCGCCCCTTACTTCTCAGCGAGCAAGATGAGTTGGATGTTGCAGAACTCACCAATTGTGCGCAGCGCCCAGGAGCAGCAAGAGTTGAAATTCGGCACCGTCGATTCCTGGCTGGTCTGGAATCTAAGCGAAGGCAATATTCATGTCACTGATGTTTCCAACGCTTCGCGCACGCTATTGATGAACCTCGAGACTCTGCAGTGGGACAAACAATTACTTGACTCATTTGGAGTTCCTCGCGAAGCCCTGGCCACCATCAAGAGTTCATCAGAAATTTACGGATATACAGCGATCGATAGCGTCTTTGGAGCGCGCATTCCGATTGCTGGAATTGTAGGCGACCAACACGCCGCTCTCCTCGGCCAACTCTGCTTCGATAAGGGCGAATCGAAGACTACATATGGGACTGGAAACTTTGCTCTGATTAATACGGGCAGCGAGATCATTCGCTCGAAGAAGGGGTTATTAACCACCCTGGCTTTCAAATTGGGTGATGAACCTGCCAAATACGCGCTCGAAGGTTCGGTCGCAGTTACTGGTTCCGCGGTGCAGTGGCTCCGTGACCAGTTAGGAATCATAGAAAAGTCTGCTGATATCGAACCGCTCGCTGCTAGCGTCCCCGATAGCGGCGGGGTCTACTTTGTTCCAGCATTCTCTGGGCTCTTCGCCCCCTACTGGCGCGGCGATGCACGGGGCGTCATCGTTGGACTTACGCGAGCAGCGACTAAAGCCCATATCGCTCGAGCTACCTTAGAGGCGGTCTGCTACCAGACCCTCGATGTGATCCGTGCGATGGAAGAAGAAACTGGCACCACCATCAAGATATTAAGAGTGGATGGCGGAATAACGCAGAACCAACTCTGTATGCAATTACAGGCCGACATTCTGCAGACTGAAGTCTCACGACCTATCGTTGCCGAAACCACTGCGTTGGGAGCTGCCTATGCTGCGGGCCTGGCAGTTGGAGTGTGGAAGAGCAAATCTGAACTCCTTACACAATGGAAAGAGAGTCATCACTGGCACCCAACGATCTCGGGAGAAGTGGCGGCAACTGGTTTAGCGAATTGGAAGAAGGCTATCGAGCGCACCCTCAACTGGGTATAACGTGCGCTCCCGCACTCGGTAGCGAGGTAAAGAAGCGCGGAGCCTTAAAGTTCGCCTCGGAAAAGGCTTTAGTAATAGCGCTTTCACAGCGCTTTACCTGCTCTGTTCGCATCAAAGCAATAGCGCTTCCTCCAAAGCCACCGCCAACCATGCGGGCTCCTAGCGCTCCTTGTTCTAAAGCTGTATCCACTGCCAAATTCAATTCAGGACAAGAGACTGTGTAATCGTCACGCAGCGAGCGATGTGACTGATTAAGTAGCTCTCCCAGTCGTGTGAAGTTATTGCTCTTAAGGGCTTCGACTGCATCGAGTACGCGCTTCATCTCGGTCACCGCGTGGAAGCCGCGGATATATGTAACGGGATCTAACTCGGATTGGCGAGCTGCATATTGCGCAACTGAGATATCGCGCAGAGAGGAGATCCCTAATTCGGCAACCGCCTTCTCACACGACGCACGTCGTTCGGCATAACCCCCATCGACCAATTTGTGATGCGCTTGGGTATCGATGATTAAGAGTTCTAATCCCTGTGGAGCGATCAGAAAAGGAATATTTTCCGAACTTAGATCTCGACAATCCAAGAGTAGAGCCGAGCCCGGTTGCGCCATTAGCGAGACTGATTGATCCATAATTCCGCACGGAACGCCAACGTAATCGTTTTCAGCCTTTTGGGTTGCACGGGCTAACTCGGGAAGTGAAAGTCCCAGATTAAAGGCGTGGTTTACCGCCGTGGCGATCGAGCATTCCAGGGCAGCGCTGGAAGATAGCCCCGCGCCTAACGGCACTCGACCGTCGATAAGGAGATCAACCCCAGAATCCACTCCCAGCACCCAGAGAACACCGAGAGCGTAACGTGCCCAACTCTCACCCTTGTGAGGGGCGAGATCTTGGAGGTGCATCTCCACGATATCGCTGCTCTTCTGCATTGAGGCGATACGAATCAGATCGTCAGGGCGTTTAGCGAGTGCGACAACGGTGGTATCTGAAATTGCAAAAGGCAAAACAAAGCCATCGCTATAGTCGATGTGCTCTCCAATGAGGTTCACGCGACCTGGCGCAGCCGCTAGAACTTCCGGAGCTGCCCCAAATAGATCGTGAAAGCGCTTGGCAATTTCCAGCATGACGTCCTACTTATAAGTCAGGGTATAGGCCAAGGTGTATTTACCAGGCTTGATGATGTACTGCGGCAAGGTGTCGGGACCACATGAGGCCGTTCCGAGCCCGCGATGCACCGCATCCACCGCAACGACAGTAACGTTAGAGTGCTTCAGCTCAACATCGTGCGTCGCAGCAACCAAGTCGCTAGCACGATATGGCGTTACCGAGACTTGACCTGGCTTATCCAATTCGATGCGAATTGTCTCGCCATGATTATTGAAGACTTCTACCCAGCGCACATCAGCGTGCCCGCCATTCTCCTGCGGTTTAACGTAAGGAATGTATTGCTCAGCAACTGATGATTCGTAACGGCCGATTGCACTGAGGCGGCGGTCGGGATAGGTCTCGTTAGGTCCCGTACCAAAATAGCGCATCTGCGAGAAGTGGCTATCAAGTTCGAAGGTGGTTCCGACTCGAGCAACATCACGGAGAATTGGAGGCAAGGTTGTCTCTTCAACAACTCTGAAGCCATCGATCACTTCTGTCAGAGTCTGAACCTGCTTGATCTCAATCCCAGCGCTCGTCCGATAGATAGATGAGACCTTGTAGGTGTTACCGGATTTTGTGATCTTCACCTTTGTGCGCTCTAGGTTATCAATACCCCAATCGTGCCAACGCCTGGAGATATTTCCAATCCGATCATTATCCGTTGGTGCGCGATAGAGGTTGAGGTGGGCGTTGAAGGAACCAAAACCCATATAGATAGAGCCGTCGTCGTTAAGGGTGTTCGAGAGAGTTTTTGGCGGCATCGCTTTTGCCTTTGGAAGTGCCTTTGAAGGCAACTTAAACTGCGCCCAGCCAACCTCACTAAAGGCTGGTGCCCATGCTGTCACCGATTTGCGAACTATTGAGAAGGTAATAAAACGCTCACCTAACTCGGCTGCACTCTTCAAGAACTTTGAATTCACTTTAACCGCAACCGTACCTTGTGGTGCGATGACAGGAAGCTTGACTCGACCATAGTCGAGCACTTCTCCATCAACTGCGATATTCCAAGAGATCTCGTAATCCTTAGAATCGACGAAGAAGTTTCTGTTCTTCACCTTGAAGGTTCCAGCAGATGCACTCGTTGCCGTGATAAGAAGAGGAGTCGCGATCGTCTTGAACTCCAGCATCGCTGGCTTCGGTGTTCGGTCAGGGAAGACCATGCCGTCGCAGCAGAAGTTTCCGTCGTGGCGCTCTTCGCCAAAGTCTCCGCCGTAGGCTGAACGCTTACTACCATCTGAGAGGGCCTGCTCTATGCCGTGATCCCAGAACTCCCAGATAAAACCACCTTGGAGGCCAGGAAGTGTATAGATCGCCTGCCAGTACTCCGCCAAGGTTCCATTGGAGTTACCCATTGCATGGGAGTACTCGCACATGATGAGCGGACGAGTCCCCACATTGGATTTAGCGTAGGAGATGATCGCATCGATCGATGGGTACATCGGGCAGACCACGTCGGTAAGCGCAGGATTCGCCGTCCAGTATGGACGAATCGCACCCTCATAATGAAGTGGACGTGATGGATCGAATTTACGAACATAGGCCGCCGCAGCTTCGTGGTTGGAGCCAGCGCCAGATTCATTTCCTAATGACCACATGACCACGCTCGGGTGATGAATATCGCGCTGCACCATACGGGCCACACGATCGACCCAAGGCGTCAGATAACGCTGGTCATTGCAGAGCGAATCTTGGAAGGCATGGGATTCAATGTTGGCTTCACCGATTACATAAAAACCCAACTCGTCAGCGATATCTAGGAGCGCTGGATCATTGGGGTAATGCGATGTGCGGACCGCGTTGAAATTGAACTTCTTCATTTCAATGAGATCGGCGCGCATATCGGCCGCACTCACGACGCGACCAGTCTTACGATTGAAATCGTGGCGATTAACTCCATAGAAAATGACGCGCTTACCGTTTACCAAGAAATTTCTACCCTTGATGGTCACATCGCGGAAGCCGATCCGCTGCGTAAATCTCTCGATAATCAGCCCACTTGGATCCTTGAGTTCTACATGTAGATCGTAGAGATTTGGTGACTCGGCAGACCAAGCTTTGATATTTGGGAATTCGGCCTTGAGGCGAACAAGACCTGGCATCGGAGGTTCTATCTGTTCTACGACAGACATGATCGAGGCGGGAACTTTGCCATCCCAATATGTGCCGTGGAAGAAATCCTTACTAATGCTCTGAATGTCGGCGGGCATCTCTGTCCACTCGATTCGTGGCTTTCCTTGCAACGTCGCGCTCAACGCTTTTGTGCGCCCTACGCCTTCGATCTTTGCATTTAGGGAGTAGCCAATAAAGCTGGCATCTTGCGCGGCAGCAACGTAAGCACGAATATCGAGCGTGCCCGTCTTACCATCGGCCTTTAAGCCAACAGTTGGATAGAAGCGTGCAAGGTGTACGCGAGGCGTTACGAATAGCTTAACGCTACGAGTAATTCCGCCGTGCCACCATTGATCCTGATCTTCGATGTATGTGGCATCTGACCACTTAACAACTTTGATTTGTATCCGGTTCTTGCCGGGGTTTACAAACTGCGAAATCTCAAAGTCTGCGGCTAGACGAGAATCTTTTGCCATGCCGACTTCAACTCCATTGACGCTCAAAATCGCGACAGATTCAAAGCCGCCGATCTGAAGGACTATGCGTTGACCAATCCAATTATCAAGAACGGTGAAGTCGCGCTCGTAGATTCCGGTTGGGTTTAAGGCCGGGACGTGTGGAGGTAGTTCGTCGAAGGGCATCTGCACATTGGTATAGATCGGACGATCCCAGAAGTGATGTGACTCCTCTTGTGCCGTCCAAAGCCCAGGGACGGGGATCGTGGTCCAACTACGTCCTGGATGGTCGTCCGGAGAACGTAGAAGTTGAAAGTCCCATTGACCATCGAGCGATACCGTTTCTTCGTGATGAAGATTTAACATCGGCTCGCGATTGATCGCGGTTGTTTCAGGGCTATTCCAATATTTCATTCGTTTACTCCAAAAAACTTTGATAGTAGTATCAAGGAATTAGCGCCATCGGCACTGAACCACTCTAAATCCGATTACTAATCTAGTAAAGGATGTCTACGCGGTTCGCATCTCTCAAGGAGGAATCTTGTCACACGCAGAAATCATCACCCTTTCCTCGCCAAGTTCTTCAATAATCTTTGATACCTCTGATAACAATTTAGTTATCAAGTACTGGGGCACCGCCATTGCGGCTCATGGCGGAGATGTGAAAGCTGCAACGACAGATCCGATCGCCCACAGTAGCTTTGATGTACCACTCGCCTCAGGAGTAATCCGTGAACATTCGCGCGGCTTTCTGGGTCACCCCACAATCAGCGGTCATAGAAATGGTCAGGCCTGGTCCACACTCTTCTCACTAACAAAGGTGGAGCACGGCGAAGGGTCTTTATCCGCCCACTTTGCCGATGCAAGTGCCGAGCTACAACTGGTCTTGAAATACAACCTCAATGAGTTTGGAATTTTGCAGGTGAGTGCGAGCCTCACAAATACAGGCTCTAGTGCTTACAACCTCGAAGCCTTTACTTATTGGCTTCCCCTCCCCGATCGCGCGGATGAAGTGCTGGATTTCACCGGCCGCTGGTCGCGCGAGCGCCATCCGCAACGGACTCCGATTCGTAACGGCTTGACCTCTCGGGAGATCCGCGAGGGACGCAGTGGCCACGACTACACAATCGCTCAATTGGCACTGGCTGGAAAGACAGAATTTGGTCACGGCGAGGTCTGGGGCCTATCAGTTGCTTGGAGCGGAAATTCAATCCATCACGTAGAACGACTTGCTACAGGCGAGACTTCGATTGGGGCAGGAGAACTTCTTGAACCTGGCGAGATTATTCTCGAGCCAGGCCAGGTCTACGAGGTTCCGCCTGTCATCGCTAACTATTCAGACCAAGGTTTTGATGGCCTGAGCGATAACTACTACCGCTGGTTGCGCGCTAGACCCAACCATCCGACAAATATCCGCCCCCGCCCTATCACTCTCAATCTCTGGGAGGCGATCGACTTTGATCACGATGACGAGAAGATCAAGGCTATTGTCGATGCTGCTGCAGCGGTCGGCGTCGAGCGCTTCGTGCTAGATGACGGTTGGTTCAACCTCCGCCGCCACGATCAAGCAGGTCTAGGTGATTGGGTTGTCGATAAGAGCGTCTGGCCCAATGGCTTAGGGCCGATCATCAAGTACATCAATGACAAGGGAATGGAGTTTGGTCTTTGGTTCGAAGGAGAGATGATCAACCCAGATTCCGATCTCTACCGCGCGCACCCAGAATGGATCCTCCACGAAGCAGGCAGAACCCCACCTCTTTGGCGCCACCAACAAGTCTTAGATATCACCCAT
>CAIWWH010000121.1 GCA_903916385.1 uncultured Actinomycetes bacterium | reverse complement strand
TCTACCTCTGTCATCTACGCCAGCACGAGCTTGAGTTTGGAGATAGCCGACAGGGTTTCATCTAAGGAACTTGCTTATTACAGATTTCCTGGGGTACAGCCGATTCGTATTCACACCGCAAGTTCCGGCGAGCAGAGCGGCTATCACGCGCTAATCGGTAAAGGACTCAAGACTGGATCCGTCCTTATCAGTGTGGGCGCAGCAGGTTATGTAACGACTTTTTCCTGTCAGAAGTGCCGCAATATTGCGCTATGTACCTGCGGAGGAAGATTATATTTCCCTGCTCGCAACACGCATCCTATTTGTTCAACCTGTCAGAGCGAGTTCATCGAGTGGAGCTGCACATGGTGTGGCGAGAGTCGACCAAGAATTCTAGGAAGTGGGGTTGCGCGACGGGCAGAAGAATTTGGTCGCGCCTTTGCACGCACATCAGTGATCCATTCATCAGCGCAACACCCTGTTCCTTACCTACCGCCAGGCAACCACATTGTCCTAAGTACCCCTGGGGTTGAGCCTCGAGGGGTGTATCAAGTTGCCATATTTCTGGATCTTGAAGGTCGGTTACTACGGACGACGCTGCGTACGACAGAAGAACTTCGCCATCAACTTTGGCGTACCCTTTCGATGGTTGCACCTGGGGGAGATGCCTATCTCGATCTACCACCTGGGGATGCATTCCTGCAGGCAACTCTTCGCGGCAATCAACTTTTGTCAGCGGAGAGAGAGATTGAGGAGCGAACGGCAGCCCATCTCATGCCTCAATTCACGAATGTTTTGATCTCGGGAGAGCCGGTCGACTATGCCCAAAAGCTTCTCTCTGATATTCCTGGTAGCACTGTGATTGGTCCATTCCTACGTAATGGACGTAAGAGCGCCCTGATAAAGGCACCGAAGGTACAAGAGAATGAAATAGCGCAACGCCTGCAATCGCTCAATCGACTCCAAAGTATGCGAAAAGAGGGGCTTTTGACCTACCTAATCGACCCCTATTCTTTGAATTGATAGAGCCCCTAGTAGACTGGGCGCATGTCTATTCAGCCGATTCGTCTATTCGGCGATCCCGTTCTCACCACCCCAGCGGCTCCTGTTACCGTCTTTGATCGCGAGCTTCGCAAGCTAGTTAAGGATCTCATTGACACGATGGAAGATGCTCCGGGTGCTGGACTAGCCGCACCCCAAATTGGTGTCCCCTTGAGGGTCTTCGTCTGGCATGTGGATGACGAGATTGGTCACTTAGTCAATCCAGAACTCTCTCTCAGCGAAGAGATGCAGGATGGCGAAGAGGGTTGCCTGAGTTTTCCGGATCTCCGTTATGACACGCCTCGCGCCCTACGCGTGGTCGCACGAGGTACCAATATGCACGGAGAGCCACTGGTGGTCGAAGGTTCCGAGTATTTAGCCCGGGCTATCCAACACGAGACAGATCACTTAGATGGGATCCTCTTTATCGATCGCATGCCGAGCGATTCCAGAAAATTGGCTATGAAGGAGATTCGCGAGAGCGAATGGTTCGGTTCAGCAGTTGCGCATGGCCGAGAGCCCGTAATCAAAGTTTCACCCCACACCACTCGCGGTTTAGGAATATAGGTCCCCTTGCAAATTTCTGTAGCTTCTTCCTCTCTCATTGCTGTGCCTATCATCGAGGCAATTCTTGCCTCTGAGCACACGCTGGCTTCGGTTATTTCGACCCCTGATAGAAAGTCCGGTCGCGGTCAGATCGAAACGGCCTCGGAACTGGCACAGTGGAGTGAGGAGCGGGGTTATCTCGTTGCAAAACCATTCGACACTCCCTCTCTCAATCAGCATCTTCTAGCCGCGCAACCTCAATTAATAGTGACAGCCTCCTACGGACGAATGATTCCGGTAGAAGTTCTTCATGGCCCACGCTTTGGGTGGCTCAACGTGCATTTTTCACTTCTCCCTCGTTGGAGAGGTGCTGCACCAGTGCAATGGGCTCTACTCGAAGGGGATTCCACGACGGGAATTTCGATATTCAAACTTGATAAGGGCATGGACACGGGACCGATTTACTTCCAGGAAGAAGTGGAAATCGGTTACGGAGATACGACCACGGAGCTGCTCGATCGCATGAGCCACCTCGCGGGAGCGCGAATCATGGGCGTTGTAGAGGAGATTCGCAAGGGCGTAAAGCCAAAACCTCAGCCAAATGCGGGGATCACTCTTGCTCCGAAGATTTCGAAAGAGGATGCGCGCTTAGATTGGAGATTAGGGGCTGATGCAATTCTACGCAAGGTTCGAGCTCTTGAAGAGCGCCCTGGAACATGGAGTACTTTCCGTGAAGAGCGTATAGCGATTCACGAAGTTAGTGAGTCACTTTTGGCAAACTCCTTGCAGGCTCCGGGCGAGATAGCAGTTGTGGATGGAGCACTTTTAATCCGCTGCCACGACAGTACGCTGCAGATCGGAGCCGTTACACCAGCAGGCAAGAAGCGAATGTCCGGTTCTGACTTTGCGCGCGGTGCACGATTGTCACCCGGAGAGCTCTTTCAGTAGTGGCAAATATCGGCAAGAAGCCGAAGCCGGAAGCAGCCCGACTTCTCGTCTTTAATCTCCTGACTCAAGTCAATCGCCAAGGTGCGTATGCAAACCTCCGACTTCCCGAATTACTTGCAGATTCAGCACTGGAGGAGAGAGATCGGGCCTTCGCAACCGAGCTTGGCTACGGAACCCTACGCATGCAGGGCAAGCATGATGCCCTGATCAAGAGGCATATTGATAGACCCTTCGAGGAAGTTGATTCTGGAATTATTGATATTTTGCGGATGGGTATCCATCAAGTGAAAGAGATGCGGGTTCCTGATCATGCAGCTGTCAGCGAAACCGTCGAGGTGGCTCGGGCCACTATCGGAGAGTCAAAAGCAACATTTGTAAATGCCATCCTGCGTCGCGCCACAGGCGACGCCACTTTTGAAAGCGATCTTGATGCAATCGTAGATCTTAAGTTGCGCTTAGCCACCAAGTATTCGCATCCGGATTGGGAGGTGGCATCCTTCTTCGACCAACTGAAGAACTGGAGCGAAGTCGAAGATCTCCTCAAGGCAAACAATGCTCCAGCAAGACCACAGCTGATCGCATGGCCCGGTCGCAGCACAACCTCTGAGCTTCTCGAAGAGGGAGGAGAGCTACTGGATTGGACAGCCCACGGCGTGCTCTCTGCAAAGATGCCCGGCGCTTACCAAGCGATCAAGGAGCGACGAGCTGGCGTGCAAGATCGGGGATCACAACTAGTTGCGCAGATATTCCTCAACACGGCAAGGCAGGAGGAAGGGCTCTCCTGGTTGGATATGTGTGCGGGACCTGGCGGTAAGGCCGCTGCAATCTTCACCGCTTTGCGAGTGGATCGACCTGAGGATCGTTTCACGGCAAATGAACCGATTGAGCACCGCGCTCGACTTGTTTCTCATGTTATACCTGCGGAAAATGTAATGATCCACTCTGGTCAAGAATTGCCTGCTCTGGGAATTAAATACGATCGAATTCTTATAGATGCCCCGTGTACGGGATTGGGAGCTCTTCGGCGCCGGCCAGAAGCGAGATGGCGACGCACCCCGCAAGATCTCAAAGAATTGGTGAAGATCCAACGCGAACTATTGGCCTCCGGAGTGGAACTTCTTGCGGAAGGTGGGATTCTTGCTTACGTCACCTGCTCACCCCACCTTCTG
>CAIWWH010000120.1 GCA_903916385.1 uncultured Actinomycetes bacterium | reverse complement strand
GCAGGTGTGATTCACACCGATTTCCAAAAAGGTTTCATCAAGGCCGAGATTGTGGCATTTGATGATTTGATAGAAGCAGGTTCAATCACAGAGGCCCGTGCTCGCGGCAAAGTCCGCATGGAAGGCAAAGAGTACGTAATGGCTGACGGCGATGTAGTGGAATTTAGGTTCAACGTATGACAAACAAAATCAAGTACGAGAAGAGTCCGTTCATCACAGGTGAACTCAAGAAGCGCGAAGATTTGCGTAACGTCGCAATCATCGCCCACGTTGACCATGGCAAGACCACTTTGGTCGATGCGATGTTGACGCAATCAGGCGCATTTGCAGAGCACCAAAAAGAGGGCGAAAACCGCGATCGCGTTATGGATTCCATGGATCTGGAACGTGAAAAGGGAATTACCATTCTTGCGAAGAACACTTCGATTCGTCGCGGTGCGCAGACTGTAAACATCATCGATACTCCGGGCCACGCTGATTTTGGTGGCGAAGTTGAGCGCGGACTTGAAATGGTTGACGGCGTAATTCTGCTCGTTGATGCATCTGAAGGACCGCTGCCACAAACGCGCTTTGTACTACGTAAGGCTCTCGAGAAGAACCTTCCAGTAATCCTTCTTATTAATAAGGTGGATCGCCCCGATTCGCGCATCGAAGAGGTTGTCGATGAGGCTTATGGTCTCTTCTTGGATCTCGATGCCAATGAAGAGCAGATTGAATTTCCGATTGTGTATGCATCTGCAAAGGCCGGCCGCTCCTCTCTTAATCGCCCCGGCAATGGTGAGATGCCAGATCAGCCAAACTTGGATTCACTCTTCGAAGTTATCTTCAAGACGATTCCGGCTCCGGTCTATCACGAGGATGCACCACTCCAGGCTCATGTAACCAACCTCGATTCATCTCCCTACCTTGGTCGCTTGGCGCTCTGTCGTATCCGCGAAGGCGTCATCAAAAAGGGTGAGAACGTCATGTGGATGAAGACTGATGGAACCACTGAGCGCGTGAAGATCTCAGAGCTCTTAATCACCGACGGACTAGAGCGCGTACCTGCACTGGAAGCCGGCCCTGGAGATATCGTCGCTATCGCTGGTATCCCAACAATTACTTTGGGAGAAACACTCGCTGATTTAGAGCGCCCACATGCTCTGCCTTTGATTATTGTCGATGAGCCATCTATTTCGATGACTATTGGTATCAACACATCACCACTTGCCGGACAAGAAGGAAAACTTCTGACTGCCCGCCAGGTGAAGAACCGTCTGGACGCAGAGCTCATCGGTAACGTCTCGCTGCGCGTGGTAAATACTGATCGTCCAGATACGTGGGAAGTTCAAGGCCGTGGAGAGTTACAACTTGCTGTTCTCGTTGAAATTATGCGCCGTGAAGGTTTTGAATTGACCGTCGGAAAGCCACAGGTGGTTCTCAAGACAGTGAATGGAAAGTTGCAAGAGCCAATGGAGCGCCTCACCGTTGATATCCCTGAGGAGTTCCTCGGTGTAGTCACACAGCTCATGGCACTTCGCAAGGGCCGCATGGAGCAGATGGTTAACCACGGCACCGGGTGGATCCGCATGGATTACAAAGTTCCTTCACGTGGTCTCATTGGTTTCAGAACTGAGTTCCTTACCGAAACTCGTGGAACTGGCCTCATCCACCATGTCTTTGATGGTTACGAGAACTGGAATGGCGAGATCCGCACCCGTTTGAGCGGCTCACTTGTCGCCGATCGCCGCGGCATCGTCACTGCCTACGCCGTCGATGGTGTACAAGAACGCGGAATCATCTTCCTCGAAGTTGGAACTGAGGTATACGAAGGCATGATCGTCGGTGAGAATTCACGAACCGAGGATATGGATGTCAATATCGTTCGCGAGAAGAAGTTGACCAACATGCGATCTTCTGGAGCTGATGATGCCAACCGGATCATTCCTCCACGCCTGCTCAACCTAGAGCAAGCCCTCGAATTCTGTCGTGAAGATGAGTGCATTGAGGTAACGCCTAAGCACGTGCGAATTCGTAAGACGATCCTCGATCAAAATGAGCGAGCTCGTAACGTGGGACGTAATAAGAAGGTTAACCAGAACGCTGAATAAACGGGCGCGGCTAGGCAACTAGCCGTAAATTCATCTCGCTGTCACCCCTGCAGGGTTAGATAGCGACATGGCAAAGAGTGCACAGAAGTTGAGGTTGGTTCGGCGCATAACGCCCGAGCCAACCTTTATCTTTTCTCCCGCCCAACGTCGAGTAATTGCGCACCGCGGCGCACCTCTGGTCGTTTATGGAGGCCCTGGCACCGGCAAGACAACCACCTTGATCGAATCAGTCATCGATCGAGTACGTACAGGTGTCGACCCTAACTCCATTCTCATTCTTACTTATGGGCGCGAGCGCGCCTCTGAGTTGCGCGATGCGATCGCGCTGCGGGCGGGTTCCACCTCCTTCGAACCACTGGCTCGCACCTTCCACTCGCTCTCATTTTCAATTCTGAACGAGAAGTTGGCCCAAGAGAATGCGCGCTACGTTTTAGTGTCAGGCGCCGAGCAGGATGCCGCGATAGCGCAGATGCTCTCCAACTCGCTTGTTCCAATTCCATGGCATCCAGATCTGGCCCTTGCCGTCAACACCCGCGGATTTGTCCGCGAAGTTCGCGATCTCATCCTGCGCGCCACCGAGTTAGGAATGACCGCTAAGGATTTAGTGGATCTCGGCAAAGAGCTGGGTGAGAAGTATTGGGAGGGTGCGGCGCACTTCTGGGCTTCCTACCGCGGAGCCAATGAGTTGCAGAGCGCGACCGTGGGGGAGCAGATCGTGCGGATTGATCCCAGCGCGATCATCGCGGAGGCTTTAGCTCTCCTCGGTCAGGATGCCACTCGCCTCAAATATTTCCGCGACCGCTTTACAACTCTGATCGTCGATGAATTTCAGGAGAGCGATGCATCGCAACGAAAACTCCTTCAACTCTTAGCACCACAAGATACGGTCATCTTCGCAGACCCTGACTCTGCCATCGGTCGCTTCCGTGGAGCTGATCCTGATAGCGTCCTGCGCACTTTGCGTGAGTTCACTACTAACGAAATTCTTCTTGAGGAAGATTTTCGCTCCCTTCCTGAGATCAGCGAGTTGGTCGCCAAGGTTTCGAGCCATTTCCACACGCGCTCTGCAACTCGGGTTCGCACTGCCGCTCGCACCTCTACAAGGGAAGCTGCGGTCACCTTTGCAAAGCTCTCCTCACAGAGCGAATCTGCTAACTACATCGCACATGAGCTGCGTAGTGCGCATTTGCGCAGCGCAATTCCTTGGTCACAGATGGCTGTAATCGTCCGTAGCCCTGGATCGGAAGTTGCAGCGCTACAACGCGCCTTCGCACAGAGTGGAATTCCTGTTTCGATCGACTCCGCAGCGCTGGCGCTCGCCGAGAATCCTGCGATCAAGCCTTACCTGCTCCTACTTGGAGTAATTCTCAAGAGCGCGCCTCTAACAGCTGCTGATTGGCCGGTCATCGAAGAGATCTTGCTCTCTGAATTTGGCGGAGCAGATGCTCTGCAACTCCGTCAGATTCGCCTCGCCTTTGCTCTCGTTCGCAACGATCATCGCAGCACAACTGAGATGATGATTGACGCCTTGACCGAGAGCAGCGCAGAGTTGCCCTGGGAGCAGATCGCGCCTATTAAGCGAATACATGATCTGATCAAGGTGGCCCGCAAGACTCTACGCAGTTCGCGCGAGATCTCAGATCTGCTCTGGAGCGTGTGGGAGGCCGCGCAGGATTATGAGGGCAAGAAGATAGCCACTACCTGGCGGGAGCGCGCCCTAGCGGGTGGGCCACGCGGAGCGCAGGCGGATCGCGACCTTGACGCCATGATTCAACTCTTTGAAGAGGCGCGCCGCTTTTCAGAGCGCAACGTTGGCGCCTCCCCAGAGCTCTTCATCGCACAACTGATGAATGAGCGCATCCTCAGCGATTCGATCACTTCTAGCGCGCAGCGCGAAGAAGTTGTCACAATCGAAACCGTCCATTCAGCCAAAGGTCTCGAATGGGAGTTTGTCGCGATTACCGGGTTACAAGATGGTATCTGGCCCAATCTCAAAGAGCGTGGATCGCTCCTCGGCAGTGAGCGTCTCGTCGAGGCGGCACGCAGTGGCCTCAAGTCGCGCGCTGAAATCTCTGCAGCTGCCGCGAGCGGACTATTAGAAGATGAGCGTCGCTTGCTGCATGTTGCGCTCTCGCGTGCAAAGAATAGGCTATTAATTACTGCCTTTACGGAAGAGGATTCACAACCGTCACGCTTCTTCGAAGAGCTCTACGAGGCCGTACATGGCGACTCCGCCGATGGATTTGCGAGCGAGCCGCCGCGACAGATCACTTCAGCTGCGTTAGTGGCCACTTTGCGACGCGAAGCAATTGCAGGCTCTACCTTTGCAGCATCTTTATTGAAGTCACTCGCAGCAGGCGGAGTGCGGAGCGCTGACCCGGCAAGCTGGCTAGGAGTTCGCGAGATAAGTTCTCCTGATCCCGTTGCAGAGCCAGGTTCCGATGTTTATGTCTCCCCAAGTTCCCTCGCCTCATTTGATGACTGTGGACTGAAATGGTTTCTCGAAAAATCTGGAGCGCAAGATGGCGACTCGACCGCGCAATTACTTGGCGTCGCGATCCACTTCATCGCCTCCCAGCTCCTAAAGAACCCTGATCTCACTCTTGAAGAGGGAGTTGAACAACTGACTGCAGCCTGGCCCGTTGTCGATGAGAATGTTGGTTGGTTCAAAGACCAGCAGTTGCAAGAGGCGACCCGCATGCTCAAACGATTCTTTGAGTGGCACCAATCCAACCCTCGTGAATTGATCCTCGCAGAATCTGAGTTCCAAACTAAATTCGAGCGCGCGATCTTGAAGGGGAGCGTCGATCGGCTAGAGCGCGATCCCAATACCGGAAATTACTTCGTTGTAGATCTCAAGACCGGAACCCCAGTCACCGCCAAAGAGGCGCAGGAGCATAAGCAACTCGCGGCATATCAACTTGGTGTTGTAGCCGGTGGCTTCAAGGAGTTGCCACAAGGCGCAGTAAGCGATGGAGCGGGTCTGCTCTACCTCTCTAAGACAACTGCAAAGAATACGACTATTGATCAGGGGCCGATCGATAAAGAACTTGTCATCGCGGATGTGATCGCGGCGGCGGAAGGTATGACCGCCTCAACTTTCACGGCGATCATTAATAAACGTTGTCGCAGTTGTGCGATTAAGAGCCTCTGCCCCTTGCAATCCGAGGGAAGGAGCGTGATGGAGTAATGAGCGCTCGCATTGTTGAAGGCAGAATTGAAATTGATAAAGAGGTCACCGCAGTCGAAATTGCTCACGCCTTAGCTCGCGGTGGAGGGAAGTTAATTGAACCCACCGCGCAGCAGCGTGCCATTATTGAATCTCGCCATTTTGGTCCGACGGTAATAATCGCGGGGGCGGGTTCGGGAAAGACCGAGACGATGTCACAGCGCGTGCTCTGGTTGGTTGCCAATGGGGTGGTTACTCCCGATCAAATTTTAGGCCTCACCTTCACCCGAAAGGCGGCGGGGGAGTTGGCTACTCGTATCCGCAAACGGTTGCGTCAACTGCGTGCCGCCGGTTTGCTTCCTACCGAAGGAGAACGCGCGCTGCCGCTTGATATCGCCGTAGATGTCTCCACCTATCACTCGTACGCTGGGCGCACCCTTTCGGCTCATGGCATCCGAATGGGTATAGATACTGACGGTGAACCCCTAGGTGAAGCAGCTGCCTGGCAGTTGACCTACAAGATCGTCAATAGCTTTGAAGAGGTTGATCACGAGATCTTCCATAAGCCTGATTTCATCGTTGATGCCGTGATGGCACTCTCTGGCGAACTAGGGGAGCACAATCGCACAACAGCCGAGATCCGCCCCTTCCTCGAAGACTTTATGGCTAGCATGCAATCAGTTACAACACCCAGCAACGAGTCCGTACGTGACGCGCTCGAAACCATAAGTGAACGCCTTGCGATTCTGCCAATGGTTGAAAAGTTAGATCAGCATCGCCTTGAAACCGGCCAACTTACCTTTAACGATCAGATGTCTTACGCCGCAAAATTGGCAGAGCGCGTTCCGGAAATTTCGGAGATCGAACGAGCGCGATACAAAGTTGTCCTTCTCGATGAGTACCAAGATACCTCCTACTCGCAGGTGCGCTTTCTCTCTTCACTCTTTGGTGATGGTCACCCCGTGACAGCGGTGGGCGATCCCAACCAGGCAATCTACGGTTGGCGCGGGGCGAGCGCTGAAACACTTGGAAGTTTTGCGGCAACCTTTGGTGGCAACTGCCAACACTTTGATCTTCTCACCACCTGGCGCAATGACCAGAAGATTCTCGACTTCTCCAATCTCATCATTGGTCAGATTGGCGAGTTGGCACAACTTCCCTTCGGAGTGAAGCAGCTGCGCGCACGTCCAGAAGCAGGCGATGGCAATCTTTCGTGCGGTCTTTACATCACGCCAGAAGATGAGGCGGCAGCTATCGCCGACTACTTTGCCAAGTTGTGGTTTGACCCAGCACGTCAAGGGCAATCGGCAGAGCAACGGAGTAGTTTCGCTGTTCTGGTGCGCGTAAAGTCCTACATACCTTTGATCGAGGCGGCTCTGCGTGAGCGCGAGATGCCCACAGAAGTCATTGGGGTCGGCGGACTGATTCACATTCCTGAGATCGCAGACATCATCGCTCTCTTGCGTCTGATCACCTACCCCGATGCTGGTTCGGCCCTCGCTCGACTATTGGTTGGTCCGCGGTTGGCCCTCGCTCCGAAAGATTTACATGCGCTGGGTTCTTACTCGCGAGCGCTAGCGCGCAAATCCTCCAATGCCCGCAGCGATCGCTTGGAGTCGATCCTTGAATTTGGTAGTGAAGAGAACCTCGATGCCAATGATTTCGCGATTGGCTCCATCATTGAAGCTCTCGAACTTATCGATGAAGCGCCACGTTCAGATTTTTCAGCGGAAGGGTTTGCCCGCCTTAAAGAGTTTGCTCGTGAACTTGCTGCTCTGCGCCGCACTATGACAGGTTCCATTACGGACAAGATTCAGAGCGCTGAGCGATTCCTGCGATTAGATGTAGAAACCTTGGTCCGCGATGGTTGGAATATCGGTCGCAGACATCTCGATAAATTCTTTGATGAGGCCGCCGCCTTTGCGCGCACAGGCGGCACTATCTCTTCATTCTTAGCGTGGCTGGAAACTGCCGAGAAGCGAGAGGGGGGACTCAAGCCCGCTACCGTCACCGTTACAAATAGCGCGGTACAGATTCTTACCATTCACGGCGCAAAAGGTGCGGAGTGGGATGTGGTCGCCGTTCCCGGCCTACTGAAAGATGTCTTCCCTAATAAGCCGATGCGCTCCTCGTCCTGGATTAAATATGCTGGTTCGCTCCCTATCGCCTTTCGCGGCGATCGCTTACAACTCACTGACTTTGAATTTCCGCAGGGTGGCGCCGCGATCAAGCCAGCCGAAGTGGGAAAGGCGATCAAGCGCTTTGAACATGCGCACAAGGCTCGCCATTACCTTGAAGAGTTGCGCCTGGGTTATGTCGCCTTTACCCGCGCCAAGTCTCACCTCTTCTGCACCGCCAGCTGGTTTAGAGATGGGAAGGACCCCGTTGATCAGAGTCCGCTCTTCACCGCGCTTTATGACTTCTTGGAATCCAGTGCTGCAACTTCCGTCCTATCCAATGCAGAACTCCCGGAGGAGAATCCACGGATCGCGCAGCCGCGCACCGCGACTTGGCCGGGGCCCCGGAGTCGGGCAGGGGCGATCCGCCGCTCCGCAGAACTTGTTGCCAGCGTCGAGCCGCTCGATCTTGAAAGCGCGCTGCGCTCTGAAGTTGATCCAGATCGCCTCTCAATGATCCGTGATGCGAAGGCGCTCTTGAATGAGATAGAAAAGTTGCGTGGGGGTGAAATTATCTATCTTCCACATCGCCTCTCGGTATCAACCTTGATAAATCTCAGGAGCGATCCCGAAGAACTTGCCCTTAATATCCGTCGGCCGATGCCGCGCCATACCGACAAATATGCCAAACGTGGAACCGAGTTCCACCTCTGGGTGGAGCGACAATTTGGCGCTCAAACTCTCTTTGATGAAGATCTCTTTGATCCTCTCGCGCATGAGGATGTTCCGCTCAAAGAGTTGCAGGATAAATGGCTCGCCTCGAGTTGGGCAGGGCGCAGCCCTATCGCAGTTGAAGAGGGATTCGAGACCGTCATTAATGGAACTGTGCTCCGTGGTCGGATCGACGCCATCTATCGTGATGGCGATACTTACGAGGTTGTGGATTGGAAGACGGGACGAATCAAAGATGGTGAGGATTTAACAACTGCTTCAATTCAGCTAGCGATGTATCGCCTCGCTTACTCCAAGCAACATCAGATTCCTATTGAGAAGATCCGTGCCGCCTTCCACTATGTTGCCGATAACAAGACGATCTATCGCGAGAATCTATCTAGCGAAGAGGAGATCGCAGCTCTCATCTCTTCGGTAGATATTGCATCAGTGGATCTCAACTCCAATTGAGGCGTGATCGCTGACGCCTACCGCGGGATGGATAAGTGGTGTCGTACTTTCTGGCTGCGCAGCAAGGATGTAATCAAATTGGATCGCCGGCTTCCATGAAGGGTAGGTGTTTTTACTGAGCAAGCTATTCCACTTTGTGAAACGTCCAGGAATATTCCAACCTAGATTGAGGTCACCAATAATTAATTTTCGCCCTGGCAACTTCTTCAAGGTGCGCTGTAATTTTCGGAGTTGAAAATAATTGACGAAGGGCACGAATGATAAGTGTGTGACCGCCACGGTGTATCCATTTACGAGTTCTGCAATCAAGGCTACGCGCGGCTCATCTTTAACGTAGATAAATCGCGCTCCCTTATTTGAGGCTACCGGAAGAGGAAGACCGATCCACGAACGGCCTAGCTCCAGTCGGCTCCATCGACTCACCGGAATCATCGAGATCAATCCGATGCCATACGAGGGTTCCGAAAATTCAGCATGAAGGACGCCTTCCCCCTCCGCGGGGTGGCGCCACTTCTCACCAGGAGTTCCAATCACCGTGCGGGCGTAGGCCCAATGGGTGGTTCCAAGGGCTTGGGCAATCTCTTCAACTTGCTTTGCACCGCCAGAGCGAGGTTGATTCTCATCTACTTCTTGTAGACCAAGCACCTCCGCGCCCAACGTGGCGCAGGCGGAGATCCACGTCTGCGGTGCCCCCGCGGCCTCTATCGACTGACCGTGCAGGAGATTCCATGAGATGACCTTCATGAGGTCAGGCTAGTAGGGTCGCCTCCTTATGAAAATCTTGAATCTCGCCCTTTCTCGTTCAACGGTCGATCGCGCAGCGCATATCCGTGCAGATGAGAGCGCTTTGGAGCTGGAGTGGCAGGTTGCGAAGATTATTCACTTCAATGGCACGGGATTTCTTACTTCGGGAATATCTCTTACCCTTTTAACTGCGGAGCAGATTGAGGGAAGTGGCCAGAAGATCTTCCTCGGTCAACACGATGGAGCCTCTTACTTTCTCTGGTGCTCTGAGCAGAGCATCGGGAGCGATGAGGGGTACAAGACTCTCCGCGAGATTAGTGCGGAACTAACGAGCCTCGAGATCGGCCTCGCGGTACACGGACAGGCGGTGGCGCTCTGGCACCACAAAAACCCCATCTGCCCTAACTGTGGATCTGTGACCGAGCCCTTCGCAGGTGGATCTTCGCGTCGTTGCGCAACGGGGCATGAGCATTATCCAAGGACTGACCCAGCGATCATTGTCCTTGTAAAAGATAAGAGCGATCGGATTCTCTTGGGGCGCCAAGCGGTCTGGCCCGAACATCGCTTCTCGACCTTTGCTGGCTTTGTGGAAGCAGGGGAGTCCTTTGAACAGTGCGTGGTGCGCGAGGTTCTTGAGGAGGCAGGAGTAAGGGTCTCCGATATCAACTACCTCGGATCGCAGCCCTGGCCCTTTCCGCAATCGTTGATGATTGCATTTGAGGCAACTATTCAAGATCCTGAGAATGCGCGTCCCGATGGCGAAGAGATCGTTGAAATTCGCTGGTTTGATCGGAATGAACTCTATGCATCTATTACCGAAGGTACTTTGCTACTGCCGCCGTCGATAAGTGTCGCGCGCGCAATGATTCAGGCCTGGTATGGCGAAGATCGCCCACCGCTCCCAGGAGCAGAGACCTGGCGCCTGTAGGCCTGCCATGGAGTTAGAAGCAATTCTCGCCGGGTTGGATCCCGAGCAACGCGAAGCGGTCACACATATTCGCGGACCGCTCTGCATCATTGCCGGAGCAGGAACTGGAAAGACTCGAGTCATCACTCATCGCATCGCCTATGCAGTGGCGGCAGGTGTGACTGACCCGACCAAAACGCTGGCGCTTACATTTACCGCGCGCGCCGCGGGAGAGATGCGCGCTCGCTTGCGTGTTCTTGGCGTTCCTAATGCGGCCGCTCGTACCTTTCACTCCGCCGCTCTCAAGCAGTTGATGTACTTTTGGCCATACTCATTTGGTGGAACATTTCCCAAGCTTCTGACCTCGAAGGGAAGTTTTCTCGGCGATGCAATGGGGCTG
>CAIWWH010000119.1 GCA_903916385.1 uncultured Actinomycetes bacterium | reverse complement strand
TGTGTTGAGATATTTTGGACCTTGATCTTTCTCATCGCTCGCTAATTTGCGCGCGCCAAATCCAACGATGTCACCGGAAATATCTTTAATCGGCCAGACCAACCGATTGCGATAACGATCTATTAATCCGCCGCGACTTCCCTCTTTGGTCAACCCCGCAAGATTGAGTTCGTCATCCTTGTAACCAAGTTTGCTTAAGTGCTTGTAAAGCCCATCCCATTCATCGGGCGCGTAGCCCACTCCGAATAGATCGGCAGCACTCTTATCAAAGCCACGTCCAGTTAAGAATTCGCGACCGACTTGAGCAGCTCCTGGTAATCCAAGTTGTTCACGATAGAACTCAGCGGCTGCAGTATTTGCAGCAACCAGGCGCGAGCGGTTGATTCCGCTGCCCTGTGTAGGTCCAGTGGAGTCATAATGAAGTTGGTAGCCAATCCGCTCAGCTAAACGCTCCACAGTTTCGGTAAAGGAGAGATGATCCATCTTCATCAAGAAGTTGATGACATCCCCACCCTGACCGCAACCAAAGCAGTGGAAGTATCCCTTTGCTGGAGTTACATGGAAGGAAGGACTCTTCTCGTCATGGAATGGGCAAAGCCCCTTCTTCTGTCCCCCGCCAGCACCTTTAAGTTGAACGAAGTCGCCGATGACATCATCAATCGGGCTGTGTTCCCGGACGTAGGTAACGTCCTCATCTCTAATGCGACCAGCCATAGTGGCTATCTTAGGCTTCCGAGCTTGGCGTGCAGCGCGTAAGCCCCTGGATCGGTTAGTGAGGCTACCTGATCCACTACGACGCGGAGTTTTTGGTTATCCGTGGTGGCCATCTTCCAATCATCGAGGAAGAAAGAGTCCAAGGAGTCGGGAGCATGCTCTAAAACCATCTCAACTAACTCTTTGATGACGACTTGTTGGTCGGCGTAGCGCTCCTGCGAGGCTGCAGCGTTGATGACATAGAAGGTCGCAATGGATTTAAGAATGGCTACTTCAATTCGCTGTTGGCGCGGAACAACCAGGTTGGCGTTGTAACGAGTCAACGCTCCATCGCCGTATTCAGCGCGCGTGGAGCTCTCTGCTGCTAGTGCAAAACGTCCAACGAGTTGTGATGCTAAATCTTTCAGGCGCGCGAGGTGGCGATGAGAGCCATCGTAATTCTTCGGCCAACATGAAAGTGATTGCAATGAGATCAACGCATCAGCAGCTTCCTGCTCAGTCATATCGCTCATATACGAGGATTGCGCAACGTTAAAGAGTTCGCCAACATCTTCAGTGAGTGTTTCTAGTTTCACATGTCCGGTAACAAGTGCATCTTCCAAGTCATGGACGCTGTAAGCAACATCATCAGACCAATCCATGATCTGCGCTTCCATCGATTGACGACCGGCAGGTGCACCTAAGCGAACCCAATTGAAAATATCGAGATCATCATCGTAAACACCGAACTTACGATTATTAATTGCGCGCGGCCACGGATATTTTGTTGCTGCATCAAGTGATGCACGAGTGAGATTGAGCCCGACACTCTTTCCTGAATCATCAACTGTCTTAGCTTCTAAGCGAACTAATAATCGGAAAGACTGGGCGTTGCCTTCAAAGCCACCACAGCTCTTAGAAACTGCGTTGAGGGCATCCTCACCGTTGTGGCCAAAAGGTGGATGACCAATATCGTGAGCAAGACATGCCCCCTCCATCAGATCAGGATCTGCGCCAAGCGCCCATCCGAGTTCGCGTCCCACTTGTGCGCACTCAAGTGAGTGGGAGAGACGGGTCCGTGGAAAATCAGCGAGCCATGGGACGGCCACCTGAGTTTTAGCAGCGAGGCGACGCAGAGCGAATGAGTGAATGATGCGGGCGCGATCTCGCGCAAATTCGGTTCGACCCAGGCGCTTGGCAGGTTCGCTCAAGAAGCGATCGCGATCGCTCTGGCTATAACCCGGTGACTCCACTGCTTGCCTAAGAACCATAAGAGGCTAAGCCTATTTCTTTATCTGATCGCTGAGGTGAATTCCAAAGCGTCCTACCGTCTCGTAGGCCAGATATGCGCTGGTCTCACGGAAGAGGTAGCGAAATCCGGTGGCAGCGAGAGAACCAGGACCGGTGCGGGCAGGGGTGCAACTGGCGCTAACTCCAAGGTCACTAGCCTCGGCCATCGCGCGATAGCAATGGTAAGGATCGGTAGAGATGATGACACTTTTGAGGTTATGCAGCTTCATATAACTCACATAAGCAACCGTGCTGGTCAATGTGTCTTTGCCGATGGGAAGAGCGATAACTTTCTTGCGCGAGATGTGCTGTGCGATTAAAGAGTTGCGACTGGCGGCTGCCTCTGTTGAGAGATCACCCTTCTGTCCGCCACCAACTGTGAGGATGAGCGGGGCAAGACCAGATTCATATGCCAGACGTGCTTGGGTAATTCGTTCCGCGAGAATGGGAGTTGGCTTTCCATTATCTTGCGCTGCACCTAATACGACGATGGCATCACTCTGATGAATTGCGGGATGGTGGGCGGTCCACCAAATCTGGGTTGCTACATAGAGCGGCACAATAATTATGAGTAAAACTATTGCAGCGATGATTCTTCGTAAGATTTTAAAGAGAAACACAATCAGCCACCAGAAACTGCATCATCAATTGTGATGGATGCGAATTCATCTGGATCGTTAAGCCAACCATCTGGAAGGTGCACAGCGCGACCATGACTGCGACGACCGCGTGGAGACTCTGCAATAAGAGTGGGGTATGGCTGTTCTTCAAGTTGTGACAACAAGTGATTGAGCTCTCCGAGTGAGGAGACCATGCCAAAACCTGCGCGCAGTTCGCGTGGAACAGAGAAGCCTTTGAGATACCAGGCCATATGTTTGCGCAGATCGCGCATGGCGCGACCTTCACTCTCGAAGAATTCAACGAGTAATTCTCCGTGGCGATACATCACCTTGCGAACTTCAAAGAGAGATGGAAGTTTCGGTGACTCTTCGCCATTAAATGCTGCAACTAAATCGGCAAACAACCATGGACGACCAAGACATCCACGACCCACAACAACTCCAGCGCATCCAGTCTCTTGAGCCATGCGCACACCATCCGCACCAGTCCAGATATCGCCATTGCCCAAAACGGGCACGCCAGTCGGAGCGAGGTGTTCTACAAGTGCTGCGATGCGAGACCAATCTGCTTGGCCCTCATACATCTGCTCGGCGGTGCGTGCATGCAAAGCAACCCATGTAACGCCTAAATCAGCCGCAGATTTTGCAGCATCCAAATAAGTATGGTGTTCGCTATCTATGCCGACGCGCATCTTCACTGTTACTGGAATTCCATATTTCGCAGCGGCCTTGACTGATGACTCCACAATCGCGCTAAAGAGTTTGCGCTTATATGGAAGTGCCGCTCCCCCACCACGACGAGTGACTTTTGGAACTGGGCAACCGAAGTTAAGGTCGATGTGATCAGCTAAATCTTCGGCGCCGAGTAAATCAATCGCTTGCCCCACAACAGTTGGATCAACGGCGTAGAGCTGCACAGAACGTGGAGTCTCGCCTACTCCCGGTGTAATCAAACGCATCGTCTCTGGGTGGCGCTCGATCAGAGCGCGAGCTGTCACCATCTCTGAAACAAAGAGCCCTGCTCCTTGTTCGCGGCAGAGCGTTCTGAAGGCAGAGTTGGTGATTCCAGCCATTGGTGCAAGCACAACAGGGGTATCCAAGATGACTTCATTGTTCGCAAACTGCCCATTACTAATGGGCAGGCGAAGTGGTGCAACCTTGGTGATCATGATTAGGCCCCGAGGAGGCGAGGTGCGAGCCAGGCTTGCACCTGATCAATGCCGATGCGCTCTTGCGACATGGAGTCGCGATCGCGAATTGTGACGGCATTGTCATCGAGTGATTCAAAGTCGATGGTGATGCAATATGGAGTACCAATCTCGTCTTGGCGACGGTAACGGCGTCCAATTGCTCCAGCATCATCAAAGTCCACAGACCAGTTCTTGCGAAGTTCTGCGGCTAAGTCGCGAGCCTTCGGAGAGAGATCAGCGTTACGAGATAGCGGCAGAACAGCAATCTTGATAGGCGCAAGGCGATGATCAATCTTCATGACCGCACGCTTTTCCATCTCACCCTTGGAGTTTGGAGCTTCATCTTCGGTAAATGCATCCATCATGAATGTCAGGGTGCAACGATCCACGCCGGCTGCAGGTTCGATCACAAATGGAGTCCAACGCTCGTTCTTCTCCTGATCAAACCAAGAGAGATCCTTGCCTGAAGCGGCGCTATGAGCCTTAAGATCGAAATCAGTACGTGATGCGATACCTTCGAGCTCGCCCCACTCGGTTCCATTGAATTCAAATTTGTATTCAATATCAACGGTGCGCTTTGAGTAGTGAGATAACTTCTCTTTAGGGTGCTCAAATAAACGCAAGCGCTCTGGATTAATTCCAAGGTCGGTGTACCAAGCCATACGAGTGTCGATCCAGTATTGGTGCCACTCTTCATCGGTTCCTGGAACTACGAAGTACTCCATCTCCATCTGCTCGAATTCACGAGTACGGAAGATGAAGTTACCTGGAGTGATTTCATTACGGAAAGATTTTCCGATCTGACCAATTCCAAAAGGTGGCTTCTTACGCGACGTAGTCGCGACGTTTTCAAAGTTGATGAAGATACCTTGCGCAGTTTCTGGGCGAAGGTATGCAAGACCTGACTCATCTTCGACCGCGCCAAGAAATGTCTTGAGCAATCCAGAGAATTGGCGAGGGACGGTGAACTGACCCTTGTTGCCGCAGTTAGGGCAACCAATCTCCTCCATCGAAGTTGGCTTGCGCTTGTGCTTGGCTTCAAAGGCCTCTTCCAAATGATCGGCGCGATAACGCTTGTGACACGCGGTGCACTCGGTCAGTGGATCAGAGAAAGTTTCGATATGGCCAGATGCTTGCCACACTTCTGGTGCCAAGATGACAGAGGAATCAAGACCGACGACATCTTCGCGGCCCTGCACCATGGACTTCCACCATTGGCGCTTCACATTGTTCTTGAGCTCAACTCCAAGTGGGCCGTAATCCCAGGCAGCGCGAAGTCCGCCATAAATCTCTGAGGATGGATAAACAAATCCGCGACGCTTGGCGAGGCTGACAATGGTTTCTAAACGATCTGCGGCCATGGGTGCTCCTTTTTCCGGCTGGCTGTCGGCTTTACTTCCTTCTTGCTGGTCGCAAGGTTGCCTAGTTTACCCCGCTAAATCGCTCTTGATTATCGAGTAGATCGCGTCATCTGTGATTTCATCCTTGTTGAGCAAATTGCGTCGCAAGACCCCTTCAAAGGTGAAACCTGCCTTTAACGCTGCCCGGCGCGAAGAGTCATTACGCGAATCGGTTCGAATTTCAATCCGTTCAAAACCATATTCATTAAATAGGAATTCGACTAATGAGCGCAGCACAGTCGGGATGACTCCCTTACCCCTGCTTGGCGGGAAGGCCATGTAACCAATTTCGGTTCCACTCAGTTCCCAATCGGTATGGTGGCACGCAATGCTGCCTTGAGGGACGCCATCCAGCTCAATAATCCAATTAATACCGGAACCGGTTGACTGAAGGTTCTGCCACCTTTTAAATCGCTCCGGGAAATCTTTCTCTTCGAATGGAAAGGGCATCAACATCCACTTTCCCACTTCTGGGTCATTTAAATAAGGAATGAGAAGCTCTTTGTCCGACTCAAGTGCGGGGCGAAGTTTGTACTCGCCAAGTTGAAGTTCATGATGAGTAAAGCGACGCATCCTCGTTGTTGATTCCATATGCCAACTCTGAATGTGCTCTAGAAATTGATATCCCAACCGGCGATATAGCGGTTGTCCAGCAGCTGACGCTTGCAAAACGACCAACTCATCACCCATTGCGGCATGTGTCGCAAAGACCCAGCGCATCAACTCATCGCCGTAGCCCTTACGTTGATGTTCCTTAGGGGTCGCAACATCCCAACAACCAAGGAAGGTGCCGATGCGGATGAAATGTGAGGTGCTCACCGGCACGCCATTATCAAGCAGGTAATACCTAAACGAGTCAGCGATTCCGAGTGATCCGTTGGTGTAACGCTCTGTTAATTCCAGAGACATTTCAAAACCATCAGAGGCTAATTGTTGAATGATTGCTAAGTCTTCTTCAGTAAGTACGCGCTTTACCTCAAGGCCATCGCGCAAGACGTGCTTATCTTTCTCAGGGTCTAAGGCGTATCCCATGAGTGGAACTGCACCCTTATTTACATAACCTTTTGCATTCAGCGCCTCAGCGTGCGTCAAGCCACCTCCGCCTAGAAAAACAGCGTGAACGAGCCCTTGCTCGTAAAATCTTTCAAGTGCTTTCTCGAAAACTTCCGGGTCACCGTTATAAATTGATACTTGATTGAAGAAGGAGAATTCAAATCCAGATGTAAACCAATGGCAATTCTCATCCTCGCCAGAGCGAAACGGTGAGCCATCCTTTTCTAAAACTTTTATAGTGCCGTGAAAGAGTTTGCGAACTCGATCCAGCGAAACACCTGTCTTGCCAATATTTGTGTCGTACACGCGTTCATTTAACAATGACAAGTGTCTCGCCTCTCTTTAGATCTTTACTTAACTTCAGTGAAAATTGATCCTGACTTGCCCATCAACTTGGGATTAGCTTGCCAAGCTGACATCTTTGCTTCCCAGGCAGCATCATCATCAAAGCTGTCAGCAAATGCGCCCCATGCTGCTGCGCTTGGAAATACTGCTTCCAAAGTAAAAGTTCCCATACCTGCGCCGAAAGATCCCTCACGCACATTCACTTCAGGAGCTCCCTTTTCAAGGAGAGCGACTTTAAATTCAAGCACCCGTGCCTTTACTTCAGCCCAAGGCTTGCCTTCGATACCTTCATAAACCCATGATTCAATAAACTTTGCCATATTCGCGTCCTTACATTTGGCGTCCAAGGTTGGCCGCTTGAGAACTCTAAAGTTGCATATCCAGCAAAACAAGAGATTTTGCATTAATTATCTAATTAAGCCCCACCGGCAACGACAGCCCACATCACCAAGACTCCGATGATTGTTGCAGCAAGTGTCCAACGTGACGGATGTCTGGAGTGGGCCTCGGGCAAGATATGGGAAGTTGCGATGTAAATAACGAAGCCAGCGAATAAGGCCAGATAAAGGGCAATCCAATTACTTCCAAAAGCGACATACGATCCGATGGCGGCTCCACTTATACGACCTACTGCATCGACGATTAAGAGCGCACGAGCTTTCTTAGTCCACATTTGTTCTTTGATAAGGAAGGTGACGGTATTCAAACCATCGCTAAATGCGTGCACCATGATCGCTGAAAAGACTGCAAGACCAAGTGAACTTGAGACTCTAAATGCCGCTCCAACACCGAGACCGTCAGCAAAAACATGCCCTGCCATTGCGAGAGCGGCGAGGCGGCCCGCATGGTGTTGATGGTCATTATCGTGGTGCGAATCAAAGGGTTCGTGCGTTGCAAACCAGCGCTCTGAAAAATGCAGAATCAGGAAACCAAGAACGATTGCTAGGCCAACCGACCGAACTCCCCCAAAGTGAGTGGCGTTCTCTTCGAAGACTGTTGGGAGCAGATCAAAGAAGACCAAGCCCAGCAAAAGGCCGGCCGCTAGCCCCAAAATGATGTGGGTGCGATCTCTTACCTTGACGGCAAGGAATCCACCTAGCGCAGTCGCAACCGAGGTAATGGCCGCGAGCATGAGCGCTTTATGCATGACGGGAGTCTACTTCACCACCGTCGTGGTTATCCGAAGGTAAAGGTGAAAGCCTGAATCCCATCATCAAGGAAGGTGAATTTAAGCGTTCCATCGCTGTTAGTAGCTCCACTATTAAAGATGTTGTAGAGCCGGTCCGCGTCCACCTTGATGATGCCATTCGCGACATCACTCCCCGCGAGTGTGCCTACCAATGGCTTGCCGTTGTATGTGACAGCCACCGTATTCGTTGCCCCAGGTTTTGGATTGAGAATCAAGAAAACTTTGAAAGCATCGAAGTGCTCGGTAATCGAGGCACCCTTTTTTGATTCAATGTAGTCAGGCTGGATCAACCACTTTCCGCCAAGTGCAAATTGATCCAGGGGAACGCTTTTCTGTTCAGGAATTGTGAAAGCACCGTTTGGATAATTTGGCGTTGGGAAACCGAACTGCGCACGATTGCTGCCAAAGTAAGTCTCAGGAGTTAATTGAGTTTGCGGAGTGGTATCCGGCAAATCAGATGGCGCAACAGTGATCTTCTGGCCAGCGTTAGCCAAGAGAGTACGGATCGCTTGCTCGCTCTCCGGATAATTGCCCTCACCAAATTCAGTACGACGTATCTTTCCGGTTGCGTCAATCAAGTATTCAGCAGGCCAATATTGATTGTTGTAAGCTTTCCACGTCTTGTAGTTATTATCTAAGGCAACTGGATATGGGATTCCATATTGCTTAATCGCACGCGAAACGTTGCCGGGATCCTTTTCAAAAGCAAACTCTGGCGTGCTGACACCAATCACCTCGAAACCTGAGGAGTGATATTTGTTGTACCAAGCTTCAACATGCGGCAAGGTACGTAGGCAATTGATGCAACTGTAAGTCCAGAAATCAACGAGCACAACCTTACCCTTAAGGGAAGCAAGGGTCTGTGGTCCTGAAGTATTGACCCATTTTTCAATTCCACGAATCTCTGGCGCCGTTTCATTGGCATTGAATAATCCAGATTGATTACCAGAAACTGTCGTTGGAACTGACTTAGTCCCCTTCAATTTCGAAAGCGCTTTCGTTACGCCAGATCCGCTCTCAATTTTTGTTAGCGCATTCGAGTATGAAGGAATTGCATTGAGAAGTTTTGCTTCGATCGTCTTGTCGTAGTTGGTGTAAATGCCCACTGCAGTGATGATCATGATGACACCTGATGCGATTTGAATGCGTCCGGTGTGCTTGGAAAGTCTGCGCGACTTGGAGAGCAACTTCTGGCCACCTACAGCAAAACCAAAGAGCGGAATCGATACACCGGCAACGTAGAAGAGCGTTACAACTACGACTTGAAGCGAAACCTTGTTGGTCGCAGCCAAGGTCGCAACTGAAGCAAGGATTGGACCGCTGCACGGAGTCCAGACGACACCGAGGGCAAGGCCCGTAATAAAACCACCAGAGAAATCGCTCCGTTGGTTCTTTCCGATTCCCCCAAATTTGCCACTTATTGAGGAGATGGACGCTTCCATTCTCCTGGAGAGAGCAGGTACAACCATCGAGATTCCGATGACCAGGAGAACGACCACTGCCATCTTTCGAAGCACATTGGGACTAAAACCAATAGAGCTTTCTAGAGCAGAGATAGCGAGGGTAAAGAAGGCAAATGAAACTGCTACTCCAACCGTGATACCGAGAGGGCGACGCTTGGATTTTGATTGGGTGACATCAGCGAGAACGATCGGCAATAGGGGCCAGATGCAGGGAGCAAGAATCGTAAATAAGCCTGATATGAATGCCACACCATAGAGAACGATCATTCAATTACCCCTGACTTATTTTTTGTTGATGGAACTGGATTAACTCTGCGATGGTTGTCGTAGAAAACCTTGCTCTTTCGCAACATGCCGCAGTGCGCCATATCGCACCACTTGCGCGACTTGTTCTTGCTCTCATCGATGAAGAGCGCTTCACATTCATCGCCTTCACACTTCTTCACACGGCTGAGATCAACCGTGACCAAAATATCCTCGACTTGAAGCGCAAACTCGCTAATTTTTCGGAGTTGACCCGAAATACCTACGAGTTCAAATTCAATTTCGGCCGAGCTTGGCTTCAGGCGACGATGTTGGTGCGCCTTTCCGGTCAACTCTCCAAAGCGTTTCATAGTGCGCGTATCAAAGTTCTTTTGTGCTGTCACCGCGTGCAAGACATCGCGAAGTACACCGATATCTGAGTTTGGCTCCAGATCCTCGTCGTTGATCGCGTCAAAGAGCTCGGTGAAGTCCATGGCAACACTCTGGCAGAACCCCGAGA
>CAIWWH010000118.1 GCA_903916385.1 uncultured Actinomycetes bacterium | reverse complement strand
TGAGCTAGATGCCATTGCAGCTGATTACCTTGAGGCGAACAATGCGATTCCCTCCTTTCTCAACTATCACGGCTATCCCAATGTGATCTGCGCATCGGTTAATCACGAGGTTGTTCATGGGATTCCTAATGAGCGGCCACTAGTGGAAGGCGATCTGATCTCCATAGATTTCGGAGCCATTGTCGATGGTTGGCATGGAGACTCCGCATTCTCCGTTGGAGTAGGGAAGATTGATCCTGAAGATCAAAAGTTCATGGATACCTGCGAAGAGTCGATGTGGCGCGGTATCGCCGCTGCCAAGGTCGGGGGACACCTAACCGATATTTCGCACGCCATCGAAAGCTACATTCAGAGCCAGGGGAAGTACGGAATTCTGCGCGAGTACGGGGGCCATGGAATTGGCACCGAAATGCACCAAGATCCCCATGTCGTTAACTATGGTCCACCCGGCCTCGGAGCCGAATTAACTGTTGGCCTCGCTCTAGCCATTGAACCGATGATCACCCGTGGGACAGAGAAGATGAAGACCCTTTCAGATGGATGGACCGTCATCGCTGGCGACAAATCCAACGGCGCCCACTTTGAACATACCTTTGCCCTCCTTCCCGATGGCAAACCATTCGTGATGACGGCCATAGATGGGGGAGCGGCCGATCTCGGTCGATTGGGAGTGGAAATCTCCGCGCTTTTAGCATAAATCCGGTGAAAAAGGAGTCCAAAAGGGCTCCCGATTTCCTCTTTTTGGCTCTGCGCCTTAGGATTGCCCTCTGCCCAGAAATGAGCGGATGTCCGTAATAAGACCCCTAAATAGATAAGTAGGTACTGCTTGGCCAAGAAAGACGGAGCTATCGAGATTGAGGGCACCGTAGCTGAAGCACTGCCGAACGCCATGTTTAGAGTCGAACTTACTAATGGACACAAAGTTCTTGCACATATCAGCGGCAAGATGCGACAGAACTACATTCGCATCCTTCCCGAAGATCGCGTGATCGTAGAACTTAGTCCGTACGACCTCACAAGAGGTCGAATTATCTATCGTTACAAGTAATAGGAGTTAGTCGTGAAAGTTAAGCCAAGCGTGAAGAAGATCTGCGACAAGTGCAAGGTCATCCGTCGTAATGGTCGCGTCATGGTTATTTGCGACAACCTTCGTCACAAGCAACGTCAAGGATAAATAAAAAACCGAATACGCGTGATGCGACTGGAGCGAAAGCTTCAGACCCTCGGACTGGTAGGCCGAGGCTCAGTTACCCAACTGGGGTGCATTGCGAAGGACCTTCCAGATAAACGAAAAGGGTAAGTGATATGGCACGTCTTGTTGGTGTCGATCTTCCTCGCGAAAAGCGAGTGGAGATTGCACTCACGTACATCTTCGGGATTGGTTTAACCCGCGCGCACGCAACACTCGCTGCGACCGGCGTTAACCCAGATACCCGCGTCAAGGATCTACAAGAGCCAGAATTGGCAAAGCTTCGTGAATTCATCGAAGCCAATTACAAAATCGAAGGTGACCTACGCCGCGAAGTAGCGGGCGATATTCGTCGCAAGGTCGAAATTCAGAGCTACCAAGGTATTCGCCACCGCAAGGGACTTCCTGTTCGTGGTCAACGCACACATACAAATGCGCGTACACGTAAGGGCCCTCGTAAGGCAATCGCTGGTAAGAAGAAGGAGACCAAGTAATGGCCGCCGCTAAGACAAAGACAGGTGCTAAGGGCGCTGCTGCTAAAGGCAAAGTCAAACTTCGCAAGAAGGAAAAGAAGAACATTGCACTTGGACAAGCTCACATCAAGAGCACCTTCAACAACACCATCATTTCAATCACAGATCCTTCCGGCGCTGTTATCTCTTGGTCATCAGCTGGCCAGGTCGGTTTCAAGGGCTCACGTAAATCAACTCCTTACGCAGCACAGATGGCAGCAGAAGCAGCCGCTCGTCGCGCGCAAGAGCATGGTTTAAAGAAGGTTGATGTATTCGTTAAGGGACCAGGTTCTGGTCGCGAGACAGCAATTCGTTCATTACAGGCCGCTGGACTTGAAGTTGGAGCCATCTCAGATGTCACTCCTGCTCCACATAACGGTTGCCGTCCACCAAAGCCACGTCGAGTTTAAGGAAGGAAGAGAATAAATGGCTCGTTATACCGGAGCAGATTGCAAGCGCTGCCGTCGCGAAAAAGTAAAGCTCTTTCTTAAGGGCTCTAAGTGCGATGGTCCAAAGTGTCCTATTGAGTCTCGTCCATACCCACCAGGGCAACATGGTCGTGGCCGTGCCAAGGAATCTGAATACCTTGGTCAGCTTCGTGAGAAGCAAAAGTGTGCGCGTATGTATGGCGTACTAGAGAAGCAGTTCCGTGGTTACTACGAAGAGGCAAACCGCCTTCAGGGTAAGACCGGTGAAAACCTTCTCATCATCCTCGAGACTCGTCTCGATAACGTTGTATTCCGTGCCGGCTTTGCAAAGAGCCGCGATATGGCCCGCCAGCTCGTTCGTCACGGACATTTCTTGGTTAACGGCAAGAAGGTAAACATTCCTTCCTTCCGCGTTACACCAATGGATGTCATTGATGTAGTGCCTGGTTCTTTGGATACCACTCCATTCATCGTCGCAAGCGCTGAGTTGGGTGAGAAGTCAGTTCCTGCCTGGATGGAAGTTGTTGGAGCGAAGATGCGCATCTTGGTTCACGCCAACCCAACTCGCACGATCATCGACACCCAAATTCAAGAGCAACTGATTGTTGAGCTCTACAGCAAGTAATTAGAAGTAGTTTCGAAGCAGTGCAAATTGCAGGAGATCAAATAGTGGATCTCCCCGACGTATGGAGGAAATAAGTGCTTATCGCACAACGCCCTATCCTCACTGAGGAAGTTGTATCCGAGTTTCGTTCGCGTTTCATCATTGAACCGCTAGAGCCAGGCTTTGGTTACACCCTTGGTAATTCTTTACGCCGTACCCTCTTGTCTTCGATCCCTGGTGCAGCAGTTACCAGCGTTCGCGTCAACGGTGCCCTTCATGAGTTCACTACCCTCGAAGGTGTAAAGGAAGATCTCACAGAGATCGTTCTGAACATCAAGAACTTGGTGCTCTCTTCAGATAATGACGAGCCATCTCTCCTTTACATTCGCAAGAATGGCGAAGGTGTAGTTACTGGTGCAGATATCGCAACTCCTTCTGGCGTTACGGTTCATAACCCAGATCTTCATATCGCGACCCTCAACTCAAAGGCAAAGTTCGAAGTCGAACTCACCGTTGAGCGTGGCCGTGGATATGTCACCGCGGTAGCCAATAAGGCTGCCGGCGGAGAGATCGGTCGCATCCCAGTTGACTCCATCTACTCACCTGTCTTGCGCGTGACCTACAAGGTCGAGGCAACTCGTGTAGAACAACGTACAGACTTTGACCGTTTGGTCGTCGATGTCGAGACGAAGCCATCAATGAACCCAGGAGATGCCATGGCATCTGCCGGTAAGACATTGGTTGAGCTCTTCGGTCTTGCTCGTGAATTGAATGTCAACGCTGAAGGTATCGAAATGGGACCCTCTGTCCAAGATGCTGCGCTCGCTGCTGATCTCGCTCTTCCTATCGAAGATCTCGATCTCACCGTTCGCTCATATAATTGCCTCAAGCGCGAGGGTATTCATACCGTCGGTGAGCTTGTCGGCCGTTCAGAGGCAGATCTCCTCGATATCCGTAACTTCGGTTCCAAGTCGATCGATGAAGTGAAGGCAAAACTTCACAGCATGGGTCTACAACTGAAGGACAGCCCAATCGGATTTGATCCAACACAACACCACAACTACGGAACTGAAGTCGACGAAGAGCTCGTCGAGTCAGAGCAGCTCTAGGAGAACGCCATGCCAACACCAAGTAGAGGACCTCGCCTCGGAAGCGGTCCAGCACACGAGAGATTGTTGCTAGGCACACTCGCAGAGCAACTCTTCGAACACGGCAAGATCAAGACCACCGAGGCAAAGGCCAAGCGCCTACGTCCATTGGCTGAAAAGTTGATCACCGCTGCTATCGAGGGTGACCTCGCCGCACGTCGTCGCGTGATGGAGACAATCCAGAACAAGAGCGTTGTGCACACACTCTTCACTGAGATTGCACCTCGCTTCGCAACCCGTCCCGGTGGTTACACCCGCATCACAAAGGTTGGTCCACGAAACGGTGACAATGCCCCAATGGCAGTCATCGAACTCGTTAACGACTAATTATTTGTACCAATTTATTTCTAACGATAAGAAAAGTTCATGATCGAACCCGCTCTCAACCCTGAGAGCGGGTTTCGTCGTTTACGGATAGATCTTGCGTACGATGGAACTAACTACGCGGGCTGGGCCAAGCAACCCGATCAACGCACCTTGCAGGGTGCGCTCGAAGATGTCTTAGCTCGAATCATTAGAACCTCAGTCTCGACAGTTGTTGCAGGTAGAACTGACGCGGGGGTTCATGCAACTGGTCAAGTTCTGCACGTAGATATTCCTGAGGGCCTAGAGGCATCGCGCTACCGTCCCGATGAAGATATTTGGGATTTTGCGCACCTGAAATATCGCCTCAATCAGATGCTCGAAGAGGATATTCGCATCAACCAGATCAGCGCAGCCCCGCTAAATTTCGATGCCCGTTTTACCGCCAGCGCACGCCACTACCGCTACAAATTGCTCGACGGCAATCGCGATTTGGCGCCACTGCAGCGCTTTGATGTCGCGACCTGGTTTCGCCCCCTTGATATTGAGCTAATGAATGCCGCCAGCGCTCCGCTCCTTGGTAAACACGACTTCTTTACCTTCTGCCGCTTCCGCGAGGGCGGGACAACTCTGCGCACCCTCCTAGAATTTCAGTGGAGCCGGGATCCCAACGGCTTTGTGATCTGTGACATTGCCGCCGATGGATTTGGCTGGAATATGGTCCGCAATTTGGTCGGGGCCGCTGTCTGTGTGGGAGAAGGACGCTTTGCTCCTGAGTGGATGTTAGAAATCTTGAATCAGACCGCCCGTGTTTCAGACTCCTATGTCTTCCCAGCGCGCGGGTTGACCCTGGTCCAGGTCGACTACCCGGACGCTGCGGCGCTAGCCGAGATAGCGCTCACGGAGTTCACCCCCGAGCCCTCATTTTGACCCTAGGGGCCTCGAGAAGGTAACCTGCTCCTCTGCCTGTGTGCTGAATTAAGCCGTTGGCTGATTTTCCAAAGGTTTATGAGCACTACAGCTTCGCTAAACCAAGACTAGAAAGAGAGAGACCTCGTGCGCACATTTACACCGAAAGCTGGTGACGTCACCCGCAAGTGGCATGTCATCGACGCTGAAGGAGTTGTCCTTGGTCGCCTTGCTAGCCATGCAGCCGTCCTTCTTCGCGGTAAGCACAAGACCACCTTCGCACCTCACATCGACATGGGCGACTTTGTCATCGTGATCAATGCCGAGAAGGTTGTACTTACTGGACAAAAGGCTGGCAAGAAGTTCGCTCACCACCACTCAGGTTATCCAGGTGGAATGACTTCCATCGTCTATGCAGATTTGATCAACCAAGATCCAACTCGTGTTATCGAGAAGGCAATCCTTGGAATGATTCCTAAGAATAAGTTGGGCCGCTCAGTCGGTTCAAAGTTGAAGGTTTACGCCGGTCCAGAACATCCACATGCCGCACAAAACCCAACACCGTATGTATTTACTCAAGTGTCACAAATCGTGAAGAAGTAGGGGATAGTAGACATGTCAGATTTCGATCCAGCGCTCGATGCAGAAAAAGAAGTTCTAACTTCCTACAGCTCATCTACTCCAGCTGCTTCAACTAACCGTCCAGCGATCAAGGCTCCAGGAGGCGGCACCGGTCGTCGTAAGGAAGCTGTTGCTCGCGTTCGCCTTACGCCTGGTTCGGGTAAGTGGACCGTTAATGGAAAGGCACTCGATGTGTACTTCCCAAACAAGGTGCACCAACAACTCGTCTCTGAACCTTTCCGCACAGTTGGTGCCGAGAATCAATATGACGTTATTGCCCGTATCAACGGTGGCGGAACATCTGGTCAAGCTGGTGCGCTCCGTCTCGGAGTTGCACGTGCACTCAACGAGATTGATCGCGATGCGAACCGTCCTGCACTTAAGAAGGCTGGCTTCCTCACCCGTGACCCTCGTGTTATTGAGCGTAAGAAGTACGGTCTAAAGAAGGCGCGTAAGCGTTCTCAATACAGCAAGCGTTAATTCGTTTTTACGCGATTGCTTCGCTAAATGGCGCTCTTCGGCACCGATGGTGTTAGAGGTTTAGCTAACGGTTTTCTCACCGCAGAACTTGCTGTCGATCTCTCTATCGCTGCGGCCCATATCCTCGGTGAATTGGGCACCTTTGAAGGACATCGTCCTAAAGCAATAGTCGGACAGGATTCGCGCGCGTCAGGAGAATTTCTTGAAGCTGCTGTGGTCGCAGGTCTTGCAAGTGCCGGAGTAGATGTTTATCGCGTCGGAGTATTGCCGACTCCCGCTGTAGCTCATCTGGTTGCAGAAAGCGGTGCTGATCTTGGAGTAATGATCAGCGCGTCGCACAATCCGATGCCTGATAATGGAATTAAGTTCTTCGCAAAAGGTGGAGGAAAACTCGATGATGCACTTGAAGCTGCAATTGAGAAGCGGATGGGCGAAGAGTGGCAGCGACCAACTGGTCGCAACGTTGGACGTGTAATAAATGATGATTCAGCCGCAGAGCGTTACATCTTTCATCTATTGAATTCTCTGACCACAAACCTTTCGGGGGTAAAGGTCGTAGTTGATTGTGCAAATGGCGCCTCTTCACGAGTTGCTCCACGCACCTATGTGCGCGCGGGTGCTGAAGTAATAGCGATCTCCAATGAGCCAACTGGTTGGAACATTAATGAGAATTGTGGCTCAACCCACCTCGAGAATTTGAAGGCCAAGGTCCTCGAGACCGGTGCGGATCTTGGTATCGCTCACGACGGAGACGCTGACCGCTGCCTTGCAATTGATAGCCATGGTGATGTGATTGACGGCGACTTCATTATGGCGATCCTTGCCGCCGATTGGCGCAGCCGCGGTCTGCTTACTAATGAGACTGTCGTGGCTACTGTGATGAGTAACTTGGGATTTTTCAAGGCGATGGAATCTTTAGATATTAACGTCGAAATTACTGCCGTTGGCGACCGATATGTGCTGGAGAAAATGCTCTCTGATGGCTTCGTTCTCGGTGGCGAACAATCAGGCCACATCATCATGCGCCACTACGCCAACACAGGCGATGGTTTATTAACTGCCCTTCATCTTATGCAAGTTATCAAAAGCAGTGGCCGCCCTCTCTCGGATTTAAGCAAGATCATGGAGCGCTACCCGCAAGAGTTGATAAATGTGAACGGAGTTGCGAAGGAGAGACTCGCGACCGCAATCAAATTGCAGCGTGGTATCGATCAAGCGCAAGAGTCACTGGGCTCAACGGGGCGCATCTTGGTCCGCGCATCTGGTACCGAAAGCCTGGTGCGTGTGATGGTAGAGGCGCAGAGTGCATCTCGCGCCCATGAGATAGCCGAGGAAATAGCGAGCCTAGTAAGATCAGAACTCTCGTAACGACGATTTAAAGGGGTACGCGCCATGTGTGGCATTGTCGGATATACCGGTAAGGCACTAGCGCTCTCACCAGTCCTCGAAGGACTGCGCCGCTTGGAGTACCGGGGTTACGACTCTGCCGGCATCGCATTAGTAGTTGATCAGAGTGGACCGCTCTGGGTAGAAAAGCGCGCTGGAAAGCTCACCAACCTCGAAGCGCTACTAGGTCACTCCAATCCCGAGTCGCATTCCGGAATTGGTCATACGCGCTGGGCTACTCACGGTGGACCAACTGATCTCAACGCTCACCCACATTTGGATCGCGATGGCAAACTCGCGGTTATTCACAATGGCATTATCGAGAACTATGTTGAACTGCGCACGCTCCTAGAGGCGCGCGGTCATGTCTTTCTCTCGGAGACCGATACCGAATCCGTAGTACACCTACTCAGTGATGCGCGTAAGAAGAATGGTGGAGATTTAGCTGCGGCGATGCGCGAAGTTTGTGGGCAGTTGCGTGGCTCATTCACCCTTCTTGCGATTCATAGCGATGAACCTGGTCGCATCGTTGGGGCGCGTCGCAACTCACCGTTGGTAGTCGGTGTTGGCGATGGTGAGAACTTCTTAGCCTCGGATGTCTCTGCTTTTATCTCGCATACAAAGCGCGCACTGGAGTTGGGCCAAGACGAGGTCGTCGATATCACCGCGAATTCCATTACCGTTACTGATCTTGCTGGCAATTTGATCGAGCCACGTGAATACGAAATCTCTTGGGATGCTTCAGCCGCCGAGCGTGGTGGCTACCCACACTTCATGCTCAAAGAGATCTACGAGCAGCCTAAAGCGATCGCTGACACCTTGATTGGCCGTACCGCAGGTTTGAACGATGAGATAACTGCAGGGATTGACCTCAATGGAATTTCGAAGGTTGTCATCATCGCCTGTGGCACGGCGTATCACGCTGGGCTAGTCGGAAAGTATGCAATCGAAAAGTGGGCGAACGTACCAGTGGATGTTGAACTCGCCTCTGAGTATCGCTATCGCGACCCCGCTGTTGACTCGACCACGCTCGTAATTCCAATCTCCCAATC
>CAIWWH010000117.1 GCA_903916385.1 uncultured Actinomycetes bacterium | reverse complement strand
TGCCGATGGCTTAACAGTTGGTGTTGGCGTAGCCGATGGCTTAACAGTTGGTGTTGGGGTTGCCGATGGAGTTGGTGTTGGCGTAGCCGATGGCTTAACAGTTGGTGTTGGGGTTGCCGATGGAGTTGGTGTTGGCGTAGCCGATGGCTTAACAGTTGGTGTTGGCGTAGCCGATGGCTTAACAGTTGGTGTTGGCGTAGCCGATGGAGTTGGGTTTGGGGTAGGGGTTGAAACACCGAACGTTACGTATTGAGTCGGCAGTAATGGGAATGATCCATTCAAGATTTGGAGTGGGTAAGTCCCTGCCGCTTGTGAAGGAAGTGTGATGGAAAGTGTTGTGCCTGTTTGAGTCCAACTTCCCATCGGGAGGGAGAGACCTCCCAAAGTAATGTTCACGACTTTTTCAATATACGAACCTGGCACAGTCAGGGTGTTCGATGATCCATTGAGAGTAATTGGGATTTGGGTAGAAGGCGCACTCGAGAGCTGGACCGGATCAGGCGGTGGCGGTGGCGAACTTGTCGCCACAGCAGGGCTTGCCGATGACGCAGTACTTGAACCTACGGAATTGAGAGCAGTTACGGTAAATGAGTAGCTTCGCCCAGGCGCTAACCCAATCACTCTAATTGGAGAGCTCGTCCCAGAGACAGAGAGACCACCTGGTGATGCCGTGACCACATAGCCAGTAATTGTGGTTCCACCTGTGTTTGATGGCGGTGTGAAAGAAATGTCTAGAGAAGATTGAGTTGGATTAGAAGCGAGCACATTTGTCGGAGCATCAGGTAAAGTCAATGAGGCTGTAGCTGGGAATACGACTGTGACAGTCATGGAAGTGACATCAGAATTTATAGCACTATGTGTGACCGATGCTGCCCCTGTCACTGTAAAGAAATTAGCGGGGATTCCATCAAGTGTGAAATTTATCGCTGGGGTGATCGTTACTGTGGCAGTTTCCACCGTACCTGATGGAAACGGTGATGTCGCTGGATCCCAAGTTACACTCGCTGAGAATTGGGTATTTCCGGATGCACCCGAAACGGGAATTGCTCCCTGAACGGGTGGAGTTATTCCATTAATGAGGGAGGATGCAATCGCGGATTTTGCTGTCGTAATAGGTGAAGAGGAGGACGAAGCTAAACTTGAACCTGCTGCATTCGTTGCCACCACGGTAAACGTATATGACGTATTAGGCGCTAATCCACTTATCGAAATCGGGGAAGAAGATCCGCTTCCACTCGCTCCGCCAGGTGAGGAAATAACTGTATATCCAGTAATAGGAGAACCGCCGTTTAAAACCGGTGCTATGAAGGCAATAGAAGCAGAGTTTGAACCAGTCGCGGTCGCCGTTCCAATTGTTGGTGCACCGGGCGATGTCGCTGGAGTGAAACTAACTGGACTGGAAGCGATCGAGTCGCCAAAAGCACTCACTGCTTTCAATCTAACTGTGTAAGAGGTTCCATTTGTGAGACCCGAAATGGTAATTGGGGAAGAAGTGGTTGCTGGATTGAGTGCAATATAGGTCGTTCCATCAGTTGAATACTTGTAATTTGAGATTGCGAAACCACCATTAGATAAAGGGGCTGTGAAAGCGATGCTCCCTTGGCCATTTCCCGCAGTGGCAACCAACGAGGTTGGCGCACTCGGTACGGTGGCGGGCGTAACTGTCACCCCAGAAGATGCAATTGATTCACCTGCAGAATTAACTGCTCTTAGTGTAATGGTATAGGCGGTTCCATTTGCGAGACCCGAAATGGTAATCGGGGAAGAAGTGGTTGCAGGAGATAAGGCGGTATAGGTCACACCGTCGATCGAGTATTTGTAATTGATGATAGACGCTCCACCCGTGGAAGATGGGGTGGTAAATGCAATGGATGCTTGACCATTGCCCGCAGTTGCCGACAATGATGTAGGGGCACTAGGAGCCGCCGCCGGGGTAACTGAGACAGATGTTGAAGAAACTGAATCACCAGAAGAATTCACCGCCTTTAAAGTAATCGAGTAAGCCGTTCCATTGGTTAGCCCAGAGATGGTGATAGGCGAAGAAGTCGTCGCTGGAGAAAGAGTAGTGTAGTTAACGCCATCGAGTGAATATTTGTAGTTGGTAATAGACGCACCACCGGTCGAGGATGGAGGTGTGAATGCAATCGTTGCTGACGCATTACCCGAAGTTGCCACAAGTCCTGAAGGGGCGGCAGCTGTCGTCGATGCGATTGCAACAGAACAGCTGCTCGTCAGAGTTGCACTGCCTATCGAATTTGTCAAAGTTACGGTTACTTTAAAGCTCTTTCCGACATCAGAGTCTTGAAGAGTGAGTGTGGGCCCGTTTTGGCCGGTAACGACGACATCAGACGTCCCGCAGACGTACCAAATATAACTAACAGTTGCAGTTGGAAGTCCGAAGTCAAGGCGAGAACCATTGTTCAACACAATATTCGATGCATAATTACTTTGGAACGGGACGAGGAAATTCCCAACCTTCGGTGCCGACCCCGTGCTAGAATCCAAAGGTACACCGGAGATCGTTGGGGCATAGGTAGATCTCACATGCACTGAATTTGTGCTTGCACTCGATAGATTTCCTGCAATATCACTCACATATAACTTGTAATAATTTCCACCACCACTGCCAGCAACACCGTAATCAAGACCCACCGTACTAATTGCTGTATCTGTATTTGCCGAACTAATAGTGACTTGATTCCAAAGGTTATCAGAGTAGGCCAAGACTTGGGCAACAGTTGTTGGGCTCAAATCTAAACGCACCAAATAGGCAATACCCACTTTTGAGCTTTGGACGGTGACTGTTGCCGAGTCCGACGACTCTTGATTCGCGACTGTTGGTATCGGCAATGAAGTATCAACAGTGATAGAGAGCGCGGAAGAAGTGCTGGAGTTACCATAAAGGTCACTATCTGACACAACAATATTCCAGGTGCCATCACTCAAATTTCCCAGAGTGCAACTTCCTGATGAAACTGTGCACGATACATCCGCAGATCCACTCTTTGACGCTGTGACCTTTCCAGTCGCGGTAAGCCCTGTAACGTTAATTGTTGGTGTTTTCACATTTGTAATTCGATCTGAGTTCGATAGACCAGAATCCGATGCAGCAGCCAGTGTGGGGGTGGCAGGTGTTGGAATAGTGACTGTATTTATGACCACGTTAGAAAGTGCTGTAGAAGATGGTGAAGTATCAGGACCTACAGTCTGTGTCGCCGCAAATGAGTATGTTCCGTTTGGAAGAGTTGAAAAAGTACAAGATCCAGAGGCACCTGTGGCTACAAAAGTGCACGTTATCGGCGTTCCAATGCTTGGGGTTGCTGTTATTGTAACGGAAGCTCCGGTTGTCAATCCAGAAGCAATATTAGTCGTCGGACTATTATCTGATGTCTGATTATCGGTTGAGCTTGTTCCCAAATCAGATAGTGGGTCTAAATGTGGGGTAGCGGGTGCCGAGGGAGTATTCGGGATAATCGAAGCGATATTTGAGTAGGTAGATATTCCATAAGGGTTAATCGTCTTGACTCGAAAATAGTACGTTGTTCCATTCGTTAGCCCAGTTACAGTCGCAAATTTATTCGCTGAAACTCCATCGGGAAAGATATTACTTGAAGTGAAACTATGCGTTGTCGAATATTCAACCACATAATCTGAAACTCCATTATTACTATCTGTCCATACTAGGGCTGCAGCGCCACTCCGCGTTGTCACGGAGAGGGTGGGTGCATCTGGGTCTTGGCCGCCACAATCCGTTTGATTAACTGCGGGCACTTGGGAGGCGTTGTATCCAGAAATACTTAAAATAAGGGCACCGTTGAAACATTGAACGCCACCGGTATGAGTTGGGGTTGCAGTTACATAAGTGTTGCTGGCAAAGGAGGAACCGCCTCCGCCAGGTGCGCCCCAACCTTGACCATTATCGGTTCCGGTATCACCACCACAGTACCCACCTCCACCACCACCGAAGCCCTCCACTGCAGTGAGATTTGAACTTGTTCCGCCCTTTGCGTAAAGAGTTGGGCTACAACTGGCTATGAGGCCACCTGTTCCACCAGCCCAATCCCCCGAATAGGTTCCATCTTGACCTTTGGTTCCAACGGCTGCAAAAGCAGTTACATTTGAACCACCTGCGCCACCGTTACCAACGTTGCCACCATTACCTGATCGAGTCGACCCACCGCCCCCGCCAGCGACGAGTATGCGTGAGTCAGATCCACTTGTCGGAGTACTTAGAGTTGTACGTAGATCTGTGGCACCGCCACCGCCACCCGCAGTGGTATACGAGGAATTTGAATATGTTCCACCATTTCCATCGCCACCACCATTGAAACCACCTGAGTTCACACCTAATGGTCGTGCCGCTTTCGTGTTTTCCATCCCTTTTGAACCCACGAATATGTAGAGAGAGTTGAAGGAAGAAAGATCGATCGAGCCGCGAACTCGAGCACCGAGGCCACCGCCACTTGTACCAGAACTATTACCCTTCAATTCGTAACTGCCTCCACCTTGGGCGCCGCGAATATCAAATGCGAGCGTCGACTTCGCAGCAGATGGGAGAGTCCAGTTGCAAACGCCCACCGTTGTAAAAATATAACTCTTGCCATCGGCAGAAAGAGTTGGCGAACATTCGCCTGGGAGGAAAGTGATGCTACTTCCCGCCGTAACAGCAGTTCCGTTCCCTGCTGAATTCACTGCTCTTAGTCGGAACGTATAAGAAGTTCCGAAATTTAGTTGAGCTGCTTCTGGAATTGATCCGGATGTTCCAGTTACTAATCCCTCCGAAAAGTTGTTCCAGTTTGCGCCATCAACAGACCACTGATGATTGGTGATTGTCGCGCCACCATCCGAGCCTAGAGTCCACGACAGATTTGCAGTTGCATATTTTTGGGTTCCAGAGACCGTACTCGAAACTGTGAGGTTGGTTGGAGCCAATGGCACAGCGGCGCTTGCGGCATCGATTCCGAACGTGGCCAAGATTGTCAGCAGAGCTCCAAAAAAAATTACTCCAAAAACTCCGAGTCGCCTCCGCTGACCCATCATTACAGAGTTACGGAGTTTCACGGGGGAGGAATTTAGCAAAGGGTTAACCCCTTCGAGATGAAGTCGCATCGCAACGTTCGGGTGAAAAATTCGGGTGGGATCAAATTCCGTTCACCATGCACAGTAATGAAGACCTGCTATGTCATTATTTAACTTGTGGCTATTAATGAATCAGCACCATTTTTATTACCTGGGGTTAGCCTCGAGACCATTCTGCCGCCCACCCCGCCAGATCGATATTTGTCCCGGCCACGATTGACCAAGCCTCTAGATCAAGGGGCGCCGAAGGCTCTGATTGTCATGACACCGAGTGGCTACGGGAAAACCCTCCTTGGGGCTGAGTGGGCAGCTAAAACACCACAGGTGGCCTGGTACAAGGCGACAGAGCGCGATAATCTCGCAACGGTATTAAATCGCATGATCAGTTCACTTCGAAGATCATTTCCCGATTTTGCTTCCTGGTATGAGCCTTCTTCGGTAACAATCAATAATCTCGAAGAAACAATCAAGAGGGTAACAAGGAACATTTCCGAGATAGAAGATACCGTCGATTTCGTCTTTGATAATCTCGAGAAGATGCCGACATCTAATACGCCATTTGTTCAAATATGGGCTAATAATGCACCGCTGAATGTCCGAACTTTAAGTCTTCGAAAAAACCCTCCCCTCCTGTCTTACGAGAGGGCCGCAAATTTAGGCGTATTACATTATTTCAATGCTTTTGATCTAACTTTCTCGAGAGATGAAATTCAATCTCTTGCCGAGCTATACGAAGTTGAATTGCCAAGAAACCTGGCGGAAATACTTGAAGTTCGGATGAAAGGATGGCCTGCAGGCCTAGCTCTCATTCTAGAAATTCTCTCAGAATGTGGAGGGGGAAGGCATATGACTTTGAACGGCTCAGTTACACTACCAAAAATAAAATTGTTGAATTAGTTCCTGGGGCAAAGACTACAGAATTTGTCACGCTCGAATCGTTGATCACGTGCTTGGCAGACCAGCTCTTACCGGGTCCAATTTCTCATAAGCGAAAATCGATAACACTCACGCCGGCTGAACTCAAAATACTTGTCCAGCTTCCCTCAGAATCAACTTTGGTCGAAATTGCAAATAACCTACACCTATCCATAAATACTGTTAAATCTCACCTCAAAAGCATCTACCACAAGATTGGTGCCGACTCTCGAGAACGTGCAGTTCTCATCGCTCAGGAAATGTCTCTACTTTAATTTTCGTTAGAAGAGCGTGCCACAGAGCGCTTCAAATTTACCGGTGAGTGCAGCCAGTTCGCCCCCTTACCCATCTGTGAGCCCTGGTGTACGAACTTAACCAAACTGACTTAACCCTGGGAGGGTCATTTTTTGTATTCTTTTTGTACTCATTAGGTGACTAAAGGTGCTTAAAACAGCACTAGTAAATGTCAGTGATCA
>CAIWWH010000116.1 GCA_903916385.1 uncultured Actinomycetes bacterium | reverse complement strand
CTCGCCGTTTAGGCAAGCGTTACGCCGAACTCGGTCCTGTCATCGCTGGATACCGCGCTTGGAAGAGTGCCACCGAAGATCTAGCGGCTGGGCGCGAGATGGCCACCGAAGATCCAGATTTTGCCGCGGAGTTGCCAGGGCTCGAGAGCGCGCTCGCTTCTACCGAGTCAACGCTTGAAGAGTTGCTGCTGCCCCGCGATCCCAACGATGACCGCGATGTCATCATGGAGATCAAGGCGGGAGTCGGTGGCGATGAGTCTGCCCTCTTTGCCGGAGATCTGCTCCGCATGTACCAGCGCTATGCCGAGCGCCAAGGGTGGAAGACCGAGATCATTGACTCGACCGACTCCGAAATGGGCGGCTATAAAGATGTATCAATGGCGATTAAATCAAAGGGAACTGGCGAGCCAGGCAAGACCCCATATGCGAAGTTAAAGTTTGAAGGCGGCGTGCACCGAGTGCAGCGCGTTCCTGAAACCGAGTCCCAAGGTCGGATCCATACATCGGCTGCTGGTGTCTTGATCCTTGCCGAGGCTGATGAAGTCGACGTCGAAATTCGCCAACAGGATCTCCGTATCGATGTCTACCGCTCCTCGGGTCCTGGCGGGCAATCCGTTAACACCACCGACTCTGCCGTACGCATTACCCATATTCCAACTGGCATTGTTGTTTCGTGTCAGAACGAGAAATCTCAATTGCAAAATAAAGAGTCGGCGCTCCGTATCTTGCGCGCCCGTATGTTGGCAGCCGCCCAAGAGGAGGCAGATCGGATTGCCTCGATTGAGCGTAACTCCCAGGTGCGCTCTGTGGATCGCAGTGAGCGCATCCGCACATATAACTTCCCAGAAAATCGCTTGAGCGATCACCGAGTTAACTTCAAGGCGAATAATTTAGATGCAGTGCTTAACGGTGAACTCGATGACGTTATCGCGGCGCTCCTTGAGGCAGATAAGGCAACAAAGCTCGCCTCTGGGGATCACTAACTTTCTATGGGACTAGATCTTCTTCGCCAAACAAGAGATTACTTTAAGGCCCAAGATATTCCTGAAGTTGATGCGTCTATCTTGCTGGAGCATCTGCTCGGCTGTTCGCGCAGCGAGATTCAACTCAAGTTACTGCGCATGAGCGATGACGAGGTCAAAGAGATCGATCGGAATTTGCGCAGGCTCGTTCTGCGTCGTCAAAATGGTGAGCCTGTTCAATACATTACGGGCAGCGCACCATTTAGATATTTAGAGTACGAGGTAGGTCCGGGAGTCCTTATCCCGCGCCCCGAGACCGAATCATTGGTTTCGCTAGTGCTCGAAGAGTTAAAGAAGAAGGGCTCGGAAAAATCAAAGTTGGTTGATCTGGGCTCCGGCTCTGGATGCATCGCAATCGCCCTTGCAACTGAGCATCCCGGGTTAACGGTCACCGCAGTTGAGAATTCCGTAGAAGCTCTACCCTGGCTACATAAGAATGTGGCGCGGCTTAGCCCAACGGTGCGTATCGTGGAGAGCGATGTTTCAGCAGCCTGCAGCGGTGAACTCTTTGATCTTGTGGTCGCCAATCCTCCCTACATTCCCCAAGGTCAGGCGCTACCGCTCGAGGTTCGCAAGGAGCCAGAAGCAGCCCTCTTTGGAGGGGGTCGCGAGGG